>NZ_JBBEBZ010000211.1:42811-56538 GCF_040882075.1 Nitriliruptor sp. | reverse complement strand
GGCAGCAGGACCATGAGGCTGTGGACCACGATGGTCTCGGTGCCCTCGGCGAGACCGCGCGGGAAGTGGAAGGTCCGCTCGTCCGGCCGCTCGATCCGGCGCTCCGTCGCCGCGGCGGACAGGGCCAGGAGCGAACCGCCGTTGACGTAGTAGGTGAGCAGCAGCACCAGGCACGCCACCCGGGCATCGGGGTTCCCGATCGCACAGCCCGCGACGAAGCTGCCGTAGGCCGCGAGGTCCGCGGAGATGTCCGCCCAGCCCCCGAGCGGGGTCCCTCCTCCGCTCGCGCGGGCCAGCGGGCCGTCGATCCCGTCGGAGATCCGTGAGAGCAGCCACAGGGCCAACGCGAGCCACCACAGCGCGAAGGCGGCCGCCGTCGCGGCAGCCAACGCCAGAACCAGCCCGATCGCGGTCACCGCCAGCGGCGGGACCCGGTGGCGGGCGAGACGAACGGCGATCCGGTCGAGGGTGGGCGCGAGCGCCGCACGGACCTCGGCGTCGATCATGGCTGCGTCCGTCGGTCGGGCGGCGAGGTGACGGTCCCGTCGGCGCTGGCTGCGACGGGACCGAGCTCGTCAGCCGCACGGGGCGTGGGCCCCGCCGTGGCTTCTCGGGGGACGGTCCACAGCGCCTCGGCTGGTAGCCCGAGCGTGAGGAGGCTCCCGGGACCGACGTCGGCCAGGGCGTCGTCCGCGACGTCGACGGTCAGGCGTACCCCCGCCACCTCCACGGTCGCGCGGGTCCGCGTCCCCAGGAACGCCGAGGAGACGACCCGTCCCTGGACATGTTGTCCGTCGGCGGCGGGCGTGTCGCCGACGACGAGGCGCTCCGGTCGCACCGTCAGCCACACGTCGGGTCCGCCAGGAGTTCCGTCGGGGACCCGGAGGCTCCCGAGGGGCGTGTGCACGCGGTCACCGTGCCGACGCCCGGCCACCAGGTTGGCTGCGCCGAAGAACCTCGCGGTCCGTTCGGTGGCGGGGTGTTCGAAGAACGTGCGTGGGGCGCCGTGCTGGTGGAGGCGGCCGTCGAAGAGCAGCGCGATGTCCTCGGACAGCACGACCGCTTCCTCCTGGTCGTGGGTGACCACCACGGTGGTGAGATCGCGCTCGCGCTGGACGTCGAGGATCAGTTCACGCATGCCCTCCCTCAGGTGGGCGTCGAGGTTGGCCAGCGGCTCGTCGAGGAGCAGCACTTCGGGCTGGAGGATCAGCGCCCGGGCGAGCGCCACCCGTTGTTGCTGGCCACCCGATAGCTCGGCTGGGTGGCGGTCCGCGAGGCCGTCGAGTCCGACACGCTCTAACACGGCCTCCGCCTCGCGGCGGCGCTGGCGTCGCGGGACGCCCCGCATCTTCAGGCCGAACGCGACGTTGTCGCCCGCGGACAGGTAGGGGAAGAGTCGGTGGTCCTGGAAGACCATGACCGCTCCGCGACGCTCGGCTGGGACGTCGGTGACATCGTGGCCATCGAAGAGGACCTGTCCGCCCGAGGGGTCCAGCAGTCCGGCCACCAGTTTGAGCGCGGTGGTCTTGCCGCACCCTGACGGGCCGAGCAGCGCGGTGACCGTGCCGCCGCCGATGTCGAGGGTCAGACCGTCCAGCGCCGTCACGGACCCGTAGCGGCGGGTGAGCCCCTCGAGGCGGATGTCGGTCATCGCGTCCCTCCGAAGGTCGCGAAGCCCTGACCGCCGAGGACCCGGGTGGTGGCCACCAACAGCACGACGGCGGGCAGGCTGTGGAAGAGCGCCGTCGCGGCGGTCACGGAGGCGTCGCCGCCGGAGGCGGTGGCGAACAGCAGGATCGGGAGCGTGACCACCCTGCCGCCTCCGATCACGAGCGTGAGCACGTACTGCCCCCAGGAGACCAGGAACCCGAACAGCGCGGCGACGGCCAGGCCGGGCGCGACGAGCGGGAGGGTGACGTGCAGCCGTGTCCTCCACCAGCTCGCTCCCAGCGAGCGGGCCTGTGCCTCCAGCTCCAGGTCGGCGTTCGCGAACACCCCGGCGCTGAGCAGGATCACGTACGGGGTCGCAGGGATCAGGTGGGCGAGGACGACGCCGGGGATCCCGCCGGCGAGCCCGAGCCGCAGGAACACGACGTGGATACCGATGGCGACCGCGACGGCGGGCACCAGCACCGGCGTGAGCAACACCAGCTCGACGACCCGCTTCCCCCGGAACCGCCGCGTCCCGAGCACCCGGCCTGCGGGGATCGCGACGACGAGGGAGAGGACCATGACCGCGACCCCGATGGTCACGGTGTCCACGAGCGCGGACCAGGTCCGGCCGCTGGGGTCGAGGACGATGCGCCAGGCGCGGGTGCTCCAGCGGTCGGGCAGGACCTGCGGGAAGAAGTAGCCCTCCGCGAGGCT
The DNA here is from genome assembly GCF_040882075.1 of Nitriliruptor sp. NCBI lineage: Bacteria > Bacillati > Actinomycetota > Nitriliruptoria > Nitriliruptorales > Nitriliruptoraceae > Nitriliruptor > Nitriliruptor sp. The sequence goes on along the minus strand of NZ_JBBEBZ010000211.1, from coordinate 54,171 downwards.
GGCCAGCACGAGCGGGACGAACGGCGCGAGCAGCAGCAGCAGCATCGCACCGACGACGACGGATCGGCCCGTTCCTTGCGGCTGTCCAGCGACGCCGGCAGGCGCCGACGAGCCTTGCACTTGTCGGGCGTCGACCGCGGTCATCGCGCCTCCTGCCTGATGGTCCGTCGGGCCAGTACGGAGCCGGCGAGGACCACCGCCAACACGAGCACGGTGATGACGACGCTGATGGCCATCGCCTCGGGACGGGCCGCCAGGTCGACGTCGGTGTAGCGCTGGTGGGCCAGGACGGGCAGCACCGCCGGGAAGCTCCGACCGAGGAGGAGCGGGACCTCGAAGGTGCCGAAGGTGAAGGCGAACACGATGACGACGGCCGAGAGGACACCGGGCAGCAGCAGGGGCAGGATCACGTGACGCAACCGCTGCCAGGGTGACGCGCCGAGCGTGCGCGCCGCCTCCTCGAGCTCGTCCCCCGTCGATCGGAGGATCGCCAGGGCGACGATCCCGATGAACGGCACCTCCTTCCAGACGTACTGGACGATGATGCCGATGGCGTAGGGATCGAACACGAGCGCCGGGAAGCTCGCTGGCCCCTCGATCATCCCGGTCTGGGCGGCCACCCGAGAGAGCAGTCCACTCTGGCCGAGGAGCGCGAGGATCGCGACCGCCCCGACCACGTGGGGGAGCGGCAGGTTCAGCTGGAAGAGGGTCGTGGCGGGTTGCCGACCGCGTACGAGACGCCGGAGCAGGAGCGCGGCGCCGATGCCGAGGACGATGGCGAGGACGGTGGAGGTCACCGCGACGTGGAGGGTCAGCAGCAGCGAACGGCCGAACTCCGGGTCCGCGATCAGGCGTCGGTAGGCGTCGAGCGATGGACCTGCACCCGTCCCACCGGCGAGGAGGCCGAGCGAGCGGAGCAGGGCCAGTCCGACCGCACCACCGAACAGCACCACTACGAGGCCGAGCGCTGGGGCCAGCGGCCCCCAGGTCCGCACGCTCTCGTGGCGCAAGGTACGTCGGAGGTGGGTGACGACCGTCGACGTTCGGCCCATCACGAGCGTGGCTGGCGCTGACGGATGAAGCGGTCCCAGTCCTGGTCCAGCGCCCGGGTGAGCGCGCCCAGGGAGTCGGGCAGCCGGACGGCTGCGAGCCGCTCCTGGTCGACGGCGGTCTCACCGAGGTCGTCGACGATGTCGCCCACGGCGGCCGCCTGGGCTGCGTCGACGCGGTCGGAAGCGATGGCGAGGCCATCCCCCCAGCCCCCCGCGGGGTCGAGCTTGGCCGCCTGCAGATCAGGGTCGAGGACGAGGTCGGCGAACACCATCGCCGCGGCCGGATCGCCGGCGTTGACAGGGATGGCCAGGTAGTGGTGGTCGGCGATGGTGCCGGTGTCGAACACGAAGGGTCGTGCGGTCGCCGGCAGGGTCCCCGCGTCGATGTTGGCGCCGATCCCGGCCGGCAGCAGTGTGAAGGTGAGGTCGACCTCGCCGTTGGCGAACAGCTGGTCGAGATCGGCGATGTCACCCGGGTAGGTCTCGCCACCACGCCAGAGGTGAGGCCGCAGGTCGTCGAGCAGGGCCCACAGCGGCGCGGCTGCCTCCGCGTAGGCATCCTCGTCGAACGACCCGACCCACGCATCCGGACCGCCGCTGAGCTCGTAGAACCACTGCTTGAGGAACCGGGTCCCGTGGAAGGCGGGCGGCGCCGGGTAGGTGAACCGACCCGGGTTCGCCACGATCCAGTCGGCGAGCTCCGCGTACGAACGGGGCAGGTGCGTCTCACCGGTGCGGGCGGTGTCGTGGACGAACTGGAACTGGGCGCTGCCCCAAGGCGACTCCGCACCCTCGACGGCGAGTCCGGCATCGAACGCCACGGCCGGGTCGTCCCAGTCCACCAGCTCGGCGTTGGGCAGCTCCTCCGCCCAGCCGATCAGCAGCGCCTCCGCCTGCCGCATCGTGGCGAAGTTGTCGCCGTTGATCCAGATGAGGTCGACCGAGCCACCTGATGAACGCCCGGCCTCGAGCTCGCCGAGCACCGCGTTGACAGCATCGGCCGTGTCCGCGAGCGGCACCCGACTGAGGGTGATGCCCAACTCGGCGAGCCGCGGCCCGTACACCTCGTCGACGAACCGGTTGATCTCGGTGCTGCCACCCCACATGTGCAGGTCGAGCGTGGCGCCGTCGGCGGCTGCCACCACGTCGTTCCACTCCGACGGGTCGACCTCGGCCCCCTCCGCGCCGTCGCTCCCCGGCGCCGCGGTGAAGCTACAGGCCGTCGCGGTGAGTGCCACGAGGAGGAGCGGGACGACGGCACGGATGCGGTGGGGCACGGTGTGGCGACCTCCGGTAGAGCAGCCTGGACCGCCGGCTTGGCCGCCGGCGCTGCTTCGTCAACACGGTCGTACGAGGGATGTTTCCCGTCCGCTGCGCGGAGATGGAAGGGAACCCGCCCCCGTTGGGTTGTCCGAGAGCGGAAGCGACCAGGATGGGTGCATGAGCGGTAGCGTGTGTCAGGTGCCCAACGAGACGCGTGAGGACCGGTTCCGAGAGCAGGTGCTCTCGGAACTCGAAGTGCTCTACCGGGTCGCGCGACGGTTGACGCGCACGCCCACGGAGGCGGAGGACCTGGTCCAGGACGCGCTGCTCCGCGCGTACCGCGGGTTCGATGGCTTCGACGGTCGCTACCCGCGAGCGTGGCTGCTGACGATCCTGCGCAACACCCACATCAACCGCCTCCGCAAGCGCCAGCCCGATCTCCTCGACGACGAGGTCGCCCAACGGCTGCCGGCGCGAGGGGCGGACGGTCGTCAGGACGGAACCTCCGAACTGGCCTTCCACGACGAGTTCGACCCGCTGGTGCGGGAGGCACTCGCCGGGTTGTCGGCCAACCACCGCGCGGTCATCGCGCTCGTGGACCTCGACCAACTGACCTACCAGGAGGCGGCAGACGTGATCGGGGTACCGGTCGGGACGGTCATGAGCCGACTGCACCGCGCTCGACGCAAGGTTCGAGCGCACCTCGAGGAGGCTGGGTTCATGGAGGTCGAACGTTGAGGTTGCGCCGCCGCCTGCCGCTGCCGCTGCCGCCCGACCCCGAATGCCACGTGGTCGGCGAGGTCCTCCAGGCCTACCTCGACGGTGAACTCGGCCCAGAGGACGCTGAACTCGTCGCCGAGCACCTCGAGCACTGCGAACGGTGCGGGATCGAGGCGGCCACGGTCGAGCGTGTCGTGGACGCGATCAAGCGGCAGCGCCCCGACCTCGATCCAGAAGCGATCGGCCGGCTCACCGGGTTCGTGGACCGGCTCACGCGTGACGACGCTGCAGGCGGACCGTCGGCCCCCTCGTCCTGACCCGTGGCCTCGACGGTGGTGAGCCCGTCGGCCATCGACGCCCGTCTGGCAGAGATCGCCGCCGGCAACCGGGCGAGGGATCGATCCAAGCGTGGCGTGTGTAGGTCGAGGGCCACGAGCCGGTCACATGCGACGCTCGCGCACGAGCTGGTCCAACTCGTAGACGTCGCCGGGCTCAGGCGATGTGTGCCAGTACCGCGTCGGTGAACTCACGGGTGCCGACCGGGCGGGCGATGTCGACGCGGGGGGCGAGGTCGGCGGTGACGGTGCCGGTCGCGATGGTGGTCTCGACCGCGGTTTCGATGTGGTCGGCGGCTTCGGTCCATCCGATCCGTCGCAGCAGCATCTCGGCGGAGAACAGCATCGCGGTCGGGTTGGCGAGGTCGCGTCCGGCGATGTCGGGCGCGGTGCCGTGGACGGCCTCGTAGAGCGCGCGGCCCCGTTCGTCGTTGAGGTTCGCGCCGGGGGAGACCCCGATGCCACCGATCTGGGCGGCGAGAGCGTCGGAGAGGTAGTCGCCGTTGAGGTTGGTGGTCGCGATGACCTGGTGGCGCTCGGGATGCAGGAGGATGTCCTGGAACATCGCATCGGCGATGCGGTCCTGGACCAGGATCCGCGCTCCGGGGTCGCCGGCGCAGTCATCGAAGAGGACGGCGTGGTCGGCGAACTCGTCGCGCACGACCTCGTAGCCCCAGTCGCGGAAGGCACCTTCGGTGTGCTTCATGATGTTGCCCTTGTGGACCAGGGTGACGCGTTGCCGCTGCCGGTCGATGGCGTAGCGCATCGCGGCGCGGACCAGACGCTTCGAGGCGGTCCGGCTGATCGGCTTGAGGCCGATCCCGGTGTCGTCGGTGAGGTCCCAGCCGCAGGCTTGCTTGAGCAGCGGCCGCAGTGCACGGGCCTGGGGGCTGTCGGCTGCCACCTCGAGGCCGGCGTAGACGTCTTCGGTGTTCTCACGGAAGATGACGGCGGAGACGAGCTCGGGATGCCGCAGCGGGCTGGGTAGTCCAGGGAACCATCGCACCGGCCGGACGTTGGCGTACAGGTCCAGCTCCCGGCGTAGTTGCACGTTGAGCGAGCGGATCCCACCCGCCACCGGTGTGGTCAGGGGGCCCTTGATGGCCACCAGATGGCTCTCGAGGGTCTCGAGGGTCTCGTCGGGCAGCCAGCTGCCCGTTTCGTCGTGGGCGCGTTGGCCGGCCAGCGCTTCGGTCCAGTGGATGGCCCGCCGGCCGCGGTAGGTGGCCCGCAACGTGGCGTCGACGACCTGGCGGGTGGCGGCCCACACTTCGGGTCCGATGCCGTCGCCCTCGATGTAGGGGATGATCGGTTCGTCGGGGACCTGGAGGCTTGCATCCTCGAACGTGATGGGTTGGGGCATGACGCGATCTCCGGTCTCACGGGGACGATGCTGGACCCGAGCTGATCGTTGCGGTCACCGTTCGGGTGGGGTGGGCGCGCCGGTCACGGGGTGGTCGCGTCGGAGCTCTGGTCGGCCGCTCGGGCGGGGTGGGTGTGGTCGTGGTTGGCCAGATGCTGCCGGGCGTGGGCGATGGCCTGGTCGGTGTCGTCGAACAGGTGGTCGCCCTGGCGGGTGACCTGGGCCAGTATGCCGGTGCGTTCCAGGACGCTGCGGGGCTGGTCCTGTACGCCGGACATCATCACCACGATGCCGCGGCGGGTCAGCCGGTCCACCAGCGCCCGCAGAGCGGCGGCGCCGGTGACGTCCATCACCGGGACACGCCGCAGTCGCAACACGACGATACGGATGTGGTGGTCGACGCGGAGCAGCTCTTCGAAGAACCGGTCCGCAGCGCCGAAGAAGATCGGACCCTCGATGCGGAAGACCACCAGGTCGTCCCGGCGGACCTCACGCTCGGCGTCTGCGGCTACCCGGTTCTCGTGTACGGGTGGTTCGTCACCACCGAGGACGGTCGGGTCGACCTGGAACAGCTGCGACATGCGGGTCACGAACAGGGCACCGGCCACGATCAGGCCGACCTCGATGGCCAGGATCAGATCGAACGCCACCGTGACGCCGAGGGTGAGCAGCATCGTGGCGGCGTCGGACTTGGTGGCGCGCACGATCTCGCGGAACTCGACCACCTCGACCATGCGTGCGGCCACCACCATCAAGATGGCGGCCAGCGCCACCAGCGGGATGCGGGAGGCCAGCGGTGCGAGCGCGACCATGATCGCGGCGATGATCAGCCCGTGGATGATCGCCGCGAGCCGGGTGCGAGCACCCGAGCGGACGTTGACGGCGGTGCGGGCGAGCGCGGCGGTGGCGGGGATGCCGCCGATGACCGCGCTGCCGAGGTTGGCGATGCCCTGTCCGAACAACTCGCGGTCGGGGTCGTGTCGCTCGTCGATGGTCATGCCATCGGCCACGACGGCGGACAGCAGGCTCTCGAGGGCGGCGAGCACCGCGATCACCAGGGCGGCACGGACCAGGTCGGTGGCCTCAAGCCCGGCCAGGCTCGGCAGCGTCGGCAGCGGCAGGCCGGTGGGGATCGCGGGGATGCGCGCGACGGCGTCGAACACCGGGAGCAGCGACAGGCCGGTGGCGGCCAGCAGCGCCGCCATGCTGGCCGGGAAGGCCCGCAACCGCTCGCTTCGCCCCCAAACGATCATGACGCCCACGGTCAGCATCCCCAGCATCGGGGTGGCCAACCCGGGGGCGTCGGCGAAGGCACGCAGGGTCTGCCAGCTGGCCACGACCACCTGCTCGCCCTCACCCGCGGGTGCCCCGAGGAACCCCGGCAGTTGCTGCAGGAAGATGATGACCGCGATCCCGATGGTGAACCCGGTGATCACCGGGTAGGGGATGTAGCGGATGAACCTGCCGATCCGAACGATGGCGAAGACCAGCAGGAACAGGCCGGCCAGGATCCCCACCGGCGCGAGCGCTGCGACCCCGTACTGCGAGACCAGCGGCAGCAGCACCACCGTCATCGCGCCCGTCGGCCCCGAGACCTGCAGGTTCGAGCCGCCGAACACCGCCGCCAGGATGCCCGCTGCCATGGCGGTGTAGAGCCCGGCGGCCGCTCCAGCACCCGAGGTGATCCCGAACCCCAGCGCCAGCGGGAGCGCAACGACCGCCACCGTGACACCGGCCATCAGATCGCTTCGGAAAGCGGACAGGTCGTAGTCGGCACGGCGCGGCAGGAAGCGGGCGAGCGAGGACAGCATCGGAACCCCGGAAGCAGGTCTGCGGGTCACCCGAGCGGGTGCCCACCCGATCGTACAGTGCTACGCTTGTTCACGATAACGTGAATCTACGTCAGCGAGCTCCGACGGCGGGAGTTCGTCGGCCGGGGCCAGGTTGGTCCGATGCGAGAGGCTGTCACGTGACCCGTCCCGTGTACGAGCTCAAGGCCGAGCTGTTCAAGACGCTCGGGCATCCGGTGCGCATCCGCGTCCTCGAGGTGTTGCGTGCCGGCGCGTCCAACGTCGCCGACATCGCCGAGGCCGTGGGGGTGGGCGGCTCGACGCTGTCGCAGCACCTGACCACCCTGCGCCGCTCCGGCGTGGTCGATTCTCATCGGGACGGCTCGACGGTGATCTACCAGGTCACCGTCCCGAGGGTGTTCGAACTGCTGGAGGTGGGACGACAGATCCTGACCACCTCGCTGGAGAACGACCAGGAGGTGCTCGCAGATCTCGGCCGGATGAGCTACGAGGCGTAGCGGCACGATGAGCAGGCCGCCGGCACCGGACCGTGGGCACCTCGCGTTGCTGTCGCTCGGTGCGCTGGGTGTCGTCTACGGCGATATCGGGACCTCGCCGCTGTACGCCTTCCGGGAAGCGATCCACGCGACCGGTGGCCGGGCCGCGGACACGGCGGGGATCTTGGGCATCCTGTCGATGGTGTTCTGGGCCCTGATGCTGGTGGTCAGCCTCAAGTACCTCGCGGTGGTGATGCGTGCGGACAACCACGGCGAGGGTGGCATCCTCGCCCTGACCGCGTTGGTCCTGCCCTCCGGAGGGCCGGCGACCGGACGTCGGCGGCTGCTCGTCTGGCTCGGCCTGTTCGGGACCGCGTTGCTCTACGGCGATGGGATCATCACGCCGTCGATCTCGGTGCTCGCGGCGGTCGAGGGGCTGCAGCTCGCCGCGCCGGCGCTCGGTGGCTGGGTGGTGCCGATCGCGGTGGCGGGCGTCGCGTTCCTGGCGCTCGGCGGTGTGTTCCTGGTGGTCACGGGCGCCGAGGCGCTCTACGCCGACCTCGGCCACTTCGGCCGCCGCCCGATCCAGCTCGGATGGGTCACGATCGTGCTGCCCGCCCTGGTGCTGAACTACCTCGGGCAAGGCGCCCTGCTGCTCGCCGATCCCGAGGCGGCCAGCAACCCGTTCTTCCTGATGGCCCCTGGATGGGCACTGCTGCCGCTGGTCGCGCTCGCCACCGCGGCGACCGTCATCGCTTCCCAGGCGCTGATCTCCGGGGCGTACTCGATCACGATGCAGGCGATCCAGCTCGGCTACCTCCCGCGGGTCCGCATCGATCACACGTCGTCGCGCGAGTTCGGGCAGGTCTACCTCCCCGCGGTGAACGTCGCCCTGATGGTCGCCTGCATCGGGCTCGTGCTCGCCTTCCGCAGCTCCACGGCCCTCGCGGCGGCCTACGGGATCGCGGTCACCTCCACGATGATCATCACCACCGTCCTGCTGCTGGTCGTCGCCCGTGAACGGTGGCGCTGGTCGCTACCTGCCGTGGTCGGGGTCGGGGCCGCGTTCCTCGCGCTCGATATCGCGTTCCTCGGCGCGAACGTGGTCAAGATCCCGGCCGGCGGTTGGCTGCCGCTGCTGGTCGGCGCAGTCATCTTCACGGTGATGACCACCTGGCGCGGCGGGCGCCGCCACACCGCCGCGCGGCGGCGCCTCGGTGCACGCGACCTCGCGGACCTCGTCGCCGCGGCCGAGGCCACGCCACGGACCGACGGCACCGCCATCTACCTCGGCGCCGAACCGGGCCACGTGCCGACCGCGCTCGAGTCCAACCTCACCACCCACGGCGTCCTGCACCGCCACGTGGTCGTGGTCACCGTGCAGGTCGCGGACCTCGCGCGGGTTGCGGCCGATCAACGCGCACAGATCCACGACCTCGGCGCAGGGTGCACCCAGGTGCTGCTCACCTTCGGGTTCATGGAACAACCCGATGTTCCCCGGACGCTGGACCGCGCGCTCCGCGCGGACCGAGGGATCGACCTACCGCAGGCTGTCTACGTGCTCGGCCGCGAGACCATCGTCGCGAACCCGGACATCCCCGGCATGCGGCCCTGGCGCGAGCGCCTGTTCACGCTGCTACACCGCAACGCCGCGAGCGCCGTGCGCTACTTCTGACTCCCACCTGACCGCATCATCGAGGTCGGCGCGATCATCGAGATCTGACACGCACGTCCGTCGAAGTGCCCGTTCGGCGCGACGGCTCCGGAAGGGCGCTGGAGTGACGGCGCGAGAGACGGCGTTTCGCCCGGACCAACGTGGACTTCAGCGGACCGCTTCGATGAGGATGGTTCGGCCGCGCGATCCGGCTGGCCCCGGGTCCTGTGCCACATGCGGCTCTCGATCCGATCAAGGAGTTCGTCGCCCGAACGCTGAGAGCAGGGTGTCCTGGTCCGAGCTCGCATCGCCGTCCGTGGGCAGCTCGAGGCCGAAGTGTCGTGCCGTGAGTTCGTCGGCTGAGATGTCGGCGAGTGCCCAGCTCACCAGCTCTGGCCGGATACGGGCAGGTGTGGCTTGGAGGACCTGGGCGAGGTCCCAGGTGTGGATGATCAGATCGTGAAGTCGCAGGCGAAGAACCTCGTGACCGGACAGGTCGCCGTCGACGTGGTGGTAGATCTGGTCGAGCACCCCGGCAACGCCGAGATGGTCGACGAGCTCGAGCGTGGACGTCACCAGGCTCCGGCGGGTGTCGCGGTCCTCAGCGAAGGATCGCCGGGCAGAAGCCATGGCATCTGCCGACGTGTCACCGCTGAGGATGCGGATGGTGAAGCGGTTGCCGCCAGTGACGTGTTCGGTCAGATCGCCGAGGGTCCACTCGGTACACGGCGTCGGACGATCCCAGTCGACTCCGTGCACCGATTCGAAGAGCCGCGTGAGGTCGCCGGCGATGAGCGCCAGGACCGCCAAGGCCGTCGCGCCGTCCCCGGACGAGGCAGCCTCGCTCCCCATCGCGCTGTCCCTCCCGACCGGATGCGACGAGTCTCTCACGCGACCACCGGATCCGTGAGACATCAGCAACGGGGAGCACGGTCCGTTGGTTCGGGACGATGGTCAGACGTCGACGCTGCCGGAAAGTTCCTTCCAGGCGGGCCGGGCTGCCGCTCGGGACCGGTCGTGCGAGCCACGGGTGTCCTCTGCGAACCTCGGCCCGCAGCGCGAGCGGTCGCCGAGAGCCGGCGGAACCCGGTCGCGACGCTACTCGTCTGACCACAGCAAGCGGGGCGTTGCGCAGCGGATGCCGAGGCGGCGTGACCCCGCTCGGCGGCACACCGTGAACAGCGAGCGAACTGCGGATGGCGATGAGCCGTGGTTGCAGGCGCCGGGCATCCGGAAGTCGAGTGGTTACAGCATGGAGCCGAGGTCTGAGCCGACACTTGGGTAGGCGGCGGTCATGGACCTCAGCTGGCGGGTGGTGAGGCCGAGCTCGATGGCCAGGGCGCAGAAGTTGATGAGTTCGCCGTACTCGGGTCCGAGCATGTGGGCGCCGACGATGGTGTCGGTGTCGCGGTCGACGAGGATCTTGGTGGCGGCTGTTCGCTCCCCGACGCGGTAGTTGGAGAACCAGCTGCTCGTGTCCCGGTAACGCACGTCGAGGTCGATACCGGTCTGGCGCGCATCGGCTTCGAGCATGCCGACGCGGGCGAGCTCGGGGATGGTGTAGACGACGGTGGCCACACCGTCGTAGTCCGGTGCGGTCGTCTGGTCCTCGAGCATGTTGGAGGCGGCGACCTTGCCCTCGAACACCGCGACGGGGGTGAGCGGCATGCCGGGCGTGTCGGCCGCGTCACCCGCGGCCCAGACCGCGGGGTTGGTGGTGCTCTGCAGGTGCGGCGCGACGACGACGCCCCGGGGTCCGGTTGCGACATCGGCGGCGTCGAGGCCGAGGCGGGACAGCTCGGGTACCCGGCCGGCGCCGTGGACCACCAGGTCGGCCTCGATGCGGGCCTCGGCGCCGTCGCGTTCGATGGTGACCTCGTAGCCGTCCGAGGCGGGCTCGATGCTGGCGATGGACGTGCGAGCACGGATGTCGATGCCGACGTCGGTGGAGCGTTCGACGAGCAGGTCGACCAGGTCGGGGTCGAAGCCCTTGAGCGGCCGTTCGCCGCGATCGATGACGGTGGCCATGGCGCCGGCGCGGGCGGCGATGTGGGCGAACTCCATGCTGACGAACCCGCCGCCGATGAACAGCACCCGGCCGGGGAGCACGTCGAGGTGCAGGAACTCGGTGCTGTCGATGAGGTGCTCGGCACCGGGGAGATCCAGCGGCCGGGGCCGGGCGCCGGCCGCGATCAGGAACCGATCGGCCTTCAACGGCCGGCCGTCGATCGCGAGCTCGTTGAGGCCGGTGAAGGTGGCGGTGCCGTGCAGCGTGTCGACGCCGTTGTCGGCGAGTCCACGTTCCATGTCGTCGGGGACCGGGTCGGTGAACCCGCGCTTGTGTCGCATCAGGTCGGCCCAGTTGATGGCCAGGCCACCCGCGTCGATGCCTCGGCCCTGCAGCAGGCGGGCGGCGTCGATGATCTCGGCACCGCGACGCAGGATCTTCTTCGGGTCGCATCCCCGCAGGGCGCAGGTGCCGCCGTAGGGCAGTTCGTCGACGATGGCCACGCGCCAGCCGGCTGCGCCGCACTTGTTGGCGGCGTTGACGCCCGCCATCCCGGCGCCGATCACGATCAGGTCGTAGGTAGCGGACATCGAGGACTCCATGTGTGGGATAGGGCGGCGGTCGGAGGGGTCACCGGTGCTCGTCCAGTAGGGCATGTTCGAGACGTTCGAGGCGCTG
>NZ_JBBEBZ010000211.1:14901-42711 GCF_040882075.1 Nitriliruptor sp. | reverse complement strand
CACCCGATGGTGTCGATGGCGACCCAAGCCGGCGGACGACTCGCGCTTCGGTGTCGACGAGGCGCTCTCGCCATCTGAGCGAACCGCCCGCGAGCCGCGGACGGTAGCCGCCTACGCTCGGGCCCGGTGCGCCACGGGGCCACCGAGTATCGATCGTGGCGTGGGAGGCAGCGTGGCAGCGTCCGAGACCGTCGGGGACTGGATCGCGCTCGTCCACGACCGCTACCCACCGGCGCACGCCGCCTCGTGGGACAACGTGGGGTTGCAGGTCGGCGACCCCGACTGGCCGGTCGCGCGGGTGCTGGTCTGCCTCGACGTGACCGGTGATGTGATCGACGAGGCCGCCACGGTCCCCGGCACGCTGGTGCTCGCCCACCACCCGCTGCTGTTCCGGCCGCTGGCCACGCTCACCCCGGCCACGGCTGCCGGTCGGACCGCGCTGCACGCCGCGACCGCGCGCGTTCCCGTCGTGGCGGCACACACCAACCTCGACGTCGCGCGGGACGGTGCGGGCACCTCCGACCCCGTGGCCGACGTCCTCGGCCTGGTCGATCGGCGCCCGCTGACCACCGAACTGCGGGATGGCGACCGGGTCAAGCTGGTCACCTTCGTCCCGGACGCGCACGTGGACCCGGTGCTCGACGCCCTGGCCGCCGCCGGAGCCGGGACCATCGGCGACTACGAGCGCTGCGCGTTCCGGGTCAGCGGTCAGGGCACCTTCCGGCCCCGCCCGGGGGCCGATCCCTTCAGCGGTCGTGTCGGCGAGGTCGCGATCGAGGACGAGGTGCGCCTGGAGGTCGAGGTGCCCCGACGGCGCGTCGGAGCCGTCGTCCGTGCGCTGTCCTCAGCCCACCCCTACGAGGAGGTCGCCTACGACCTCGTCCCGCTGATCGCGGGCGCGGACGTGGGCTTCGGCGTCGTCGGTGATCTGCCGGAACCAACGCGGCTCGAGGACGTCGCCGCGGCGATCGCGGAGCGGCTGCCGGCGCCGCACCTACGGACCGCAGGTGACCTCGATCGGCTCATCACGACCGTCGCGACCGTCGGTGGCGCGGGGGACGGGTTGATCGGCGCCGCGATCGGGGCGGGGGTCGACCTGTACGTCACCGGCGACCTGCGCCACCACGTGACGCTGGACGCGCTCGAGCAGGGCCTGGCCCTCATCGACGCCGGTCACCACGCGACCGAAGCGGCCGCCCTGCCGGCGTGGATCGAGCGGTTGCGCGAGGCGGCTACGGGACGGTCGCTGACCGCGGCGGTGGTAGCGTCGAAGGTCCGAACCGTCCCCTGGAGTTGACCGTGGCGAGCGACCCCGAGCTCGATCTGCTGCTCGCGCTCCAGCACACCGATCATCGGCTGCGGAAGGTCGAGCACCAGTTCGAGGCCCTCCCCGAGCAGCAGGTCCTCGACGAGGCGATCGAGCAGGCCGGCAAGCTCGAGGCGCAACGCGCCGAGCTGTCCGCCCAGCTCGAGCAGGCCGCCGGTGAGCAACGCACGCTCGAGCGCGACATCGACACACTCAGCCAGCGGCGCGATGCCGAACGGGTGCGGCTCTACGACGGGACGGTGACCAACCAGCGCGAGATGTCCTCGGTCGAGGCCGAGATCGAGACGACGGTCCGACGGCTCGAGGAGCACGAGGAGGACCTCCTCGTGGTCATGGAACGTGTCGACGACATCGAACGCTCGATCGCGGGGATCGACGGTGAGCTCGTCGCGGCCCGCGCGCGGGTGCGGGAGTCCGAGGAGGCACGTGACGCCGCCGCCGGCACCCTCCTCGCCGAACGCGCCGAGCTGCAGGTCGCGCGTGACGGGCAGGCCGGTCAGCTCCCCGCCGACCTCCTGAGCAGCTACGAGGCGGCCGCGGCACGCGGTGGTGGGACCGGGGTCGGCAAGCTCGAAGGGCTGGCCTGCTCGGCCTGCGCCATCGAGATGTCCCGCGCCGACGTCGACGAGCTCTACCACGGCGACACCCTGGCGACCTGCCCGCAGTGCCGCCGGCTGCTGATCGTGCGCTGACCGTCAGGCCTGACCGACCTCGTCGAGTCCGGCGGCCTTGGCCAGCTCCTTGGCGTGCTCAGCGCCCCGCAGGAGGGTGATCGCGTCGTCGCCGTCCTCGGGCCAACGGGCGATGCCGTAGGCGGCGTGCACCTCGAGCGCGTCGCCGTCCGGGAGGGTCACCGTCTCGCGGCCGAGCCGTTCGATGACATCGGCCACGACCGATCGGCAGCGGTGACGATCGTCGCCGACGAGCAGCACGCCGACCTCGTCGCTGCCGAGACGGGATGCCGTCGCCTCGTTGCCGATCGCCCGACGCAGCACGTGGGCGAGGACCCGGACCGCCTCGGTGCCGGTCGGGTGGCCGTAGGTCTCGTTGAGGGTGCGCATGCCGCGGATGTCGGCGAGGAGGACCGCGAACGGCGTGCCCTCCGACCGCAGCCGGTCCACCTCGTCGTAGAAGACCTTGACGTTCAGCAGCCCGGTGACGGCGTCCTCGTTGATGGCCTGCCGGAGCGCCCGGTCACGCTGACGTTCGAGCTGTGCGCCGGCCGTCCCCGCGAGGGCCAGGAAGGGCAGCACGGCGCTGCGGACGAAGAGCCCCGGCACCTCACGCTGTCCGATGCCGTCAACCATATCGAGCCCGAGGTGACCGACCACGGCGACGGCTGCCACCCAGAGCGCGACCCGGGTCCCGGCAGCGGTCCCGGCGACCAGGGCGACCGGTGCGGCCACCCAGGCGGCGTTCTCGTGGAGGACGCCGTGGGCCAGGAAGGACAGCAGGAGCCCACCACCGAGCACCACGACCTGCGCGCTGGTTGAGTCGAGCCGATCGACGAGACGCTCGAGGGTCGTGCGGGTGCGCGTGGCCGCGTTCGGCCGTCCCACGCTGATCCTTTCCTGCCCGCACCCGTGTGCGGGACCTCCGTGTTCAGCCGTCCCATGCGTCGTGGACGACCCCGGAGGACGGTTCGTCGCCGAGCGGTTCACGGACAGCACGCAGCAGCGTGACGACCCGAGCCGGGTCGCGCAAACGGAAGCGCGCGTTGGTGCTCACCGGTTCCTCCGCGATGAGCACCGCCTCGCCACCGAGCGCGAGGGCGACCTCGAAGGCGTCCTCGTCGGTGGTGTCGTCCCCGAGGACCAACGGCACGGTGGGCGGGCGGTCCGGGAGTCCCGTCGCCCGGTCGGCGGCCTGCCCGTCGAGCCAGGTGAGCGCGAGACCCTTGTCGATGCCGCTGACCTTGAGCTCGAGGACCGCCTTCCCACCGAGGAGGACGAACCCGGGTGGGTCGTCGGCAGCGGCGGCCAACACCTCGCGGACGCGGGGCAGCGTGGCGGCGACCTCGGCCTGCGGTACGCGACGGTGGTGCACGGCCAGCGACGTGGACTTGCGTTCGACGAGCCACCCGGTCGCGGTGTCGACGGTGGCCAGCAGGTCGGCCTCGACCCGGTCCAACGTCGCGGTGGCGGCGTCCAGATCGGTCAGGGGCTCGTGGGATCCGTCCGGTCGACGCGCCTCGTTGCCGTGCCCACCGACCAGGAGCAGGTTCGGGGGCACCGTCCCCATCCTGGCCTCGAGATCGTCGAGCGCTCGTCCCGACAGGATCGCCACCTCGCACACCTCGGCGAGGTCGGCGATCGCCTCGATCGCTCCTGGGGCCGGGGTGGCGTCGTCGGGGTGATCGACGATCGGGGCCAGCGTCCCGTCGAAATCGAGCACGATCGTCCAGCGGCGGGGGTCGCCGATCCGTCGGCGCAACGCCTCGAGATCGTCCGGCGGGGCGCCTGCGTCGGTGGCCACCTCAGATCCCCTCGTGCCCACGTTCGATGTCGGCGAGCTCGTCGGACACCCACCGGTAGACGTCACGCTCGCGGACGGCATCGGCCATCGCGTGGATCCGGTGGCGACGATCGTCCTCGTCGAGCTCGAGGGCCGACGCCATCAGGTAGCTCATGCCCTCGACGTCGAAGGGGTTGCAGCGCACGGCGTGCTCGCCGAACTCGAGCATCGCACCGGCGAACTCGCTGAGCAGGAGCACGCCGGTCTCGTTGCCGGCCGCCTGGCAGGTCACGAACTCCTTGGCGACGAGGTTCATGCCGTCCTTCAGCGGGGTGACGCACATGACGTCGGCGAGCCGGTAGTAGGCCGCCAGCTTCTCGCGCGGGACGCCGCGGTAGAGGTAGTGGACGGGCACGTCGTGACCCGGCTCGGTGAAGCGCCCGTTGATGCGCCCGACCTCGGTCTCGACCTCGGTCCGCAGCTCGCGGTACTCCTTCACGTCGTCGCGCGACGGCACGGCGACCTGCACGAAGGCGACCTCGCGGCGCAGCTCCGGGTGACGTTCGAGCATCAGCTCGATCGACTGGAGGC
The DNA here is from genome assembly GCF_040882075.1 of Nitriliruptor sp. NCBI lineage: Bacteria > Bacillati > Actinomycetota > Nitriliruptoria > Nitriliruptorales > Nitriliruptoraceae > Nitriliruptor > Nitriliruptor sp. The sequence goes on along the minus strand of NZ_JBBEBZ010000211.1, from coordinate 38,339 downwards.
GGTGGCGGATGCCCTTGGTGTAGTCGAGCCGGTCGACGCCGAGCAGCACGCGCCGCCCGGCGAACTGCTGGCGCAGGTCGGCCAGCTCGCGCTCGGTCTCGTCGGAGCGGGCGAGGTCGGCGAACTCGTCCGCGTCGATGGAGATGGGGTGGGCCACGCACCGCACGTGGCGGCCGTCGGGCAGGGCGATGCTGTCACCGAGCGTCGAGACGCCGGGGAACAGCTGCTGCACGGACCGGACGAAGTTGTCGCGGTAGCGGACGGTGTGGAACCCGACGGCGTCCGCGGCGAGCATCCCCTGCAGGATCTGGTCGCGCCACGGGAGGCGCGCGACCAGCTCGGGGGGTGGGAAGGGGATGTGCAGGAAGAACCCGAGCGGGGACGCGGGGGAGGTGCCGCGCAGCAGCTCGGGCAGGAGCATCAGGTGGTAGTCCTGGACCCAGACCAGCGGTGCCTGACCACCGTCCGAGGCCGCCTCGATGGCATCCACCGCGACCTCGGCGAAGGCGCGGTTGACGTCCTGGTAGGAGCGCCACCAGCGGCGGTCGACCACGGGTTCGACCACCAGGTCGTGGAACAGCGGCCAGATCGTGCGGTTGGAGAACCCGTGGTAGTAGCCGTGCACCTGGGATCGGGTGAGCTCGACCGCGTGCAGCGACACGTTCAGCGCATCGACCCGTTCGGGGACGCTGCCGGCGTCGTCGTCGTACCCGACCCACGCACCCCCGACCTCATCGACGACGGGGCTGAGCGCCGTGACCAGGCCTCCGGCGGAGGCGTGCCAGGTCGGCTGACCTCCGGGACCGGGTTCACCCCGGGAGACGGGCAGGCGGTTGGCGACGACGACGAGCGGGCGGCTCATCGGAGCACCTCGGGCGGTCGGTTCTGCGTGGTCACGCGTCCTCCAGATCCTCCGCGAGGGTAGGCGGCGTGCGGGCAGCCTCCGGGACGCCGACGGTGGCCGGACGGGAGCCTGCTCCGGTGGTCGCGCCGGCAGCGCTACCGTCCGCGGGCTCCCGGATCGGGAGCCGACCGAGGGAGCGTCGTGCCGGACGCCACGACCACCGACCCGGACCCGCAGGCCGTCCTCGACGGCCTCCGTCGGCTCGGTACCGAGCTCGCGTTCAACCGGCACCTCGGGGTCGAGGTGCGCGAGGCCACCGTCGGCCGCTGCGTCGTGGCGCTGCCGGCCAACCCGGCGCTCGAGAACCACATCGGCGGAGTGCACGCGATCGCCGAGCTCGCGCCCGTCGAGCTCGCAGGAGCGCTGGCCGCGTCGTCCCGGCTGACCCCGCTGTTCGCCCGCGGCTACGTCCCGGTCGTCGGCCGGCTCGCGACCCGGTTCCGGGCGCCCGCGACGGGGGAGCTGCTGGCGACCGCGGAGGTCGGCGAGGACATCCTCGCCCCGGCGCTGGCGGCCGCCGACGCGGGGGAGCGGCCGAAGGTCGACGTCGAAGTGACGGTCACCGACCCGGACGGCACCGTCGTCAACGTGACCGAGCTGAGGTTCGTCTACCTGCTGATGGGTGTCACGAGGGGTTGACGTCGCGGGCGCGGTGGCCGGGCCAACGCGAATCCAGCTCCCTGTTGACCTCCCGCTCGGGGCAACGTAGCTTCGCTCGCGAGACGTGATTTTGGGGTGCGTCAGGGGGAGCGATCAGGGCGCTTACGGAACCCATCAAGGGCGCGGGGGTACGGTTCATCGCCGTATGCGTTGCAACTCTAGCCTTCTCACTTGCGACGCAGGCGGCGGCTGCGGACTCGTTCGGTACGGGTCCTCCCGATACCGGATGGCTCGCCGACAGTAGCGTCCATACATTCTGCTACGGCAACGGGGCGACCGGGCCGACGCGTCAAGACATCGTCGATTACGCGATGAATGCCCTTGACCTGCAGACGGTTATGGTCGACGCATACGAGTCGGTCTGTGACCCGGCCACGGATGTCGTCTGGCAGTTCGTAACGCTACCGCCTGGCGTTCTCGGCACGTACCACTGCGCCTCTTTTTCGTCCTCGGGTGTGTGCAACCGAGGCATCGTTCGCAACGATCCGGCCCAAACGCGACCCAGTATGGCTCGCCACCGGGCTAACGCATGCCATGAACTCGGGCACTCAGTCGGATTGCGGCATGGGAACAGCAACGACTATCAATGCATGAGAAGTGGGTTCCCACCCGACGACTCACTCTACTACCGGAACTTCCAGCCACACCATGTCTGGCACATAGACAACCACTATTAGACGGGGGACGAACATGGCAGGTGGTAGAGGTTCTCCCTTCGCAGGGATCTCGACGCGCAGGCGATGCCGCGCCACGTCCGTGGTTGCGGCTACGTGGTCGCTCGTCATCGTGGCCACCCTCGTCGGATGCTCGCAGTCGTCGGGTCCGTCGCTCGAACCGGTCGGCAGCGCCGGAGACCTGCGGGCAGCGCTGGCCGCACCCGAGGGGAACTACCGAACGTTCGAGACACCAGGAGAACTCGGCCGCGAAGTCGACGTCGTCGTTCGAGGCACGATCACTGGGATCGCCGAGGGGCGCAGCATCGTCTACGATCCCGAGAACTACCCGGAGGAGAGCCAGTCCCACATGGTCGTGTCCGTGCGTGTGGACGATATCGTCCGAGGGCAACAGGCAGCCGGTGAGACGTCGGAGGTGTACGTCGAGGTGCCGACGTCCGTGGACGTGGACACCGATGCGCTAGCGGACGCCGCGCCGCGTGACGTCCTTCTGTTCCTCGATGAAGTCGATCCTCGAAGCGGCGGAGCGGGCACGCGGGTGTCGGATGTCGACGCCGGTCGACCCGTGGATTCACGGCTGTACGCGCCGTGGCCGGCAGGCTTCCTCTACCTGGACGGTGACCAGGTTGAAGACCTACGCATCGACGTCATCGAACTCGGGCCTGGGTGGTCCGAGCACCGCTCGCTCGACTCACTCGAACGCGCTGCGGCATCGGGTTGACGCGGCAAGGCCTCTCTCGCTCAGGCCTCTGCGTCGTTGGCGGTGGCACGCCGCTATGGGACGTCGCTCGCTCGCGGGTGCCAGCGCGAGGTGGGCCTCCGCACGTTGCGACGTGATGTAGGGCCCGTGCGCCACCCGAGCCTCCTGGATCCCGCCCTGAGCTGAGCATCCCGTACGCTGTGGCGCGTGGGAGGAGCCGGCCAGGCGGCCGCGCGACGCGCCATCCGTGGTGCGCGTGAGGAAAGTCCGGACTCCGTAGGGCAGGGTGCTGGGTAACCCCCAGGCGTGGTGACACGTGGAAAGCGCAACAGAGAGCAGACCGCCCACGGGCTGGCGGCGGACCTCGGTCCGTCACCGGTCCAGGTGAGGGTGAAACGGTGAGGTAAGAGCTCACCAGCACGGCGGGCGACCGTCGTGGCTAGGCAAGCCCCACCCGGAGCAAGGCCGAGCAGGGACAGGGTGGCCCGCCCGTTCATCCCAGGTAGGCCGCAACGAGGCGTCGGGAGACCGGCGTCCCAGACAGATGGTCGCCACCCGCCGCACGGGTAACCAGCGGCGGGGACAGGATCCGGCTTACCGGCCGACTCCTCCCACACCCCGCCCCGACCGATCGGGTCAGCTGTGGATCACGCTGCCTACACCGACATCGTCGCCGAGCAGTCCGCACGGTTCCTGGCCGTGCTGCGACGAGCCGATCCGGACGGCGTGGTCCCGTCCACGCCAGCCTGGACCGTGGCCGATCTCGTCTGGCACCTCGCCGAGGTCCAGTGGTTCTGGGGCGCGATCGTCAGCGACCTGCTTGAGGACGTCGACGCGTTGACCGAACCCGACCGGCCGGAGGGTGCGGCGTTGGTCGACCTCCTCCGGCGCAGCAGCGCGGACCTCGTCGGTGCTCTCCGCGAGCGTGATCCCGCCGACACATGCTGGTCCTGGCACGAGGACGGCCGCAGCGTCGGGTGGGTGGCACGCCGCCAAGCGCACGAGGCGCTGATCCACCGGGTCGATGCGGAGCTGGCCGCCGGCGTGCCCGTGTCGGCGGCGCCGGCCGAGCTCGCCGCCGACGGTGTGGACGAGCTGCTCCGGGTGATGCTGAAGCTGCCCAGCTGGGGGACGTTCACGCCCGACGGCTGCGCCGTGCGCGTGCTGGCGGACGACACTGGCAACCGGTGGCTGGTGCGCTTCGGCCGCTTCACCGGCACATCCCCGAACACCGGGACCACCTACGACGACGACACCGTCGAGGTGGTGGACGCGGTGTCCGACGAGGAGGTCGGGACCACGGTGAGCGGTGACGCGTGGGATCTGGACCGGTGGCTCTGGGGCCGCGGCCCGGCCGACCCGTTGCGGCTCGGCGGTGACGTCAGCGTCGCGCACCGGCTGCGGGCCATCGCCGAGGTCGAGTGATCGTCCCTGCGACCTGTGCACTGCCGGTTACGGTCCGCGCCGAGCACGCCCGTGCCGTGACCCGAGCGGCACGACGACCAGCTCGGCAGCTACCTACAGGTCCTCGGCGATCGACGCCACCGCTGCGCAGCTCGCGGCCGCGCAGTTCCAGCTGCAGCTGTGGTGCCGGCAGGTCATCGCGGCGACCGATGGCTTCGCCGCGGTCATCGCCCCCGTGCTGACGGGCCCATCGCGACCGAACGGGCACTACGAGGGCTGGGACGGCGCTGACGTCTTCGCCGATCAGACTGCCTTCGTCGGGGTGACGCCGTTCGCGAACCTGACCGGCCAGCCGGCGATCAGCCTGCCGCTGCACCACGACGACGAGGTCGGCCCGGTCGGTGTCCAGCTCGTCGGCCGGCCTTGGGACGATGCCGGGCTGTTACGGCTGACTGCCCAGCTCGAGCAGACCGCGCCCTGGCACGACCGGCGTCCACCCGGCTTCGGCTGACGCGCCTGATCGTGAAGCGAGTCGGGGGTCGAACCCCGGGTGGTCGCTTCACGACCGCAGCGGTCACGCGTCCTGGGGCCGGGTCCGGGCGATCCAGCTCGCGAACCCGGGCACCGTGAAGGCCAGCCGACCGCGCGAAGGCGCCCAGCACAGGCCGAGGTCGAGCAGCTCGCGTCGAGCCGGCGAGATCGCCTGGTGGGTCAGGTCGAGGGTGTCGAGGAGCGTGCCGACCTCGACGTCGCCACCCGCCTCGGCGAGCGTGGTGACCAGCGAGGTCGCGCGACCCGACGGCACCCGCGACCAGCGGTCGGCGAAGAACGCGGTCACCCGGTCGTGGACCTCGACGCCGGCCTGCCGGGCGTCGGGGAGCTCGATGCGGTCGGGTGACGCCGCCGCGTCCCAGAGGGCCGCCCCCCACAGCTGCACGAACCACGGGTACCCGCCCGAGGAATCGAGCACCGCGTCCAGGACCAGTTCGTCCACCTCGGCGCCGGCGTGGTCGGCGAACGGCCCGCAGAGCGCCACGGCCGTCGCGGCACGATCGAGCAGCCCGAGGTCGACCCGTTCGAGCCGTTCGGTGTAGGTCTGGCCCTCCTTGAAGACGTGCTCGGCCGCGGAGGGCAGCCCGGACAGCAGCACGCCGAGCGGGTGGGCCTCCTGCGCGGCGCGGTGGGCCGCCCGCAACAGCGGCCGGAGCAGGACGTCCTCGGCCTCGTGCACCTCGTCGACGGTCAGCAGCACCGGTCGCCCGGTCGCCCCCGCGAGCGTGGCGATATCCCCGATGAGCGCCTCCATCCCGGCGACCGCGCTCACCGCGGGCCGCAGCTTCGGCACCCCGCCGGAGGCGTCGATGGCGGCCAGGCGGCTGGCGACGTCACGGTCGAGGTCGAGCAGCAGAGGAGCGGCCTCGTGCAGCAGCGAGCGCCGGACGTTGACCACCTCGGTGTCGTCCCGGTCGGCCTCGACGTGGGCGGTCAGGATCCCGCGCTTGGTGGCCTGCTGACGCACGTAGGCGAGCAGGGCGGTCTTGCCGACGCCGCGCACACCGCGGTAGAGCACGAACGGCGCCGGTCCACGGCGGCTCAGACGGTCGACGACCACCTTGGCCCGCCGAAGCGGCTCGTCGCGGCCGCCGAGCGCGGGTGGTACCAGCCCCATCCCGGGGCGGAAGGGGTTGGCGGCCGGGTCGAGCGCGCCGCTCGGACCGGCGTCGTCCTCGAAGGGGTTCGCCACACCTACCTCGTCGTGTCGGGCGCGGGGCACCCTAGCGAGCCGTGGCGAGGAAGTATAGGAACACTAGCGTTGGAGAGGTCCGGCTCGCGGGAACGTCGGCCGGGGGAGTCAGCCGCGGTCGGCGGCCTGCCCCTCGACCCACACCGTCTTGGCGTTGACGAAACTCTTGATCCCGTAGGGACCGAGCTCGCGGCCGTAGCCCGCGTGCTTGACACCACCGAAGGGGACCCGTGGGTCGGACTTGACCAGCTCGTTGACGAACACGCAGCCGGCCTCGATCCGGGCGGCGACGCGTTCGCCGCGTTCGAGGTCCTCGGTCCAGATGCTGGCGCCGAGCCCGAAGTCGGTGTCGTTGGCCACGGCGATCGCGTGGTCCTCGTCTCGGACACGGAGCACCGCAGCCGCCGGGCCGAAGGTCTCCTCCTTGGCGGCGGTCATCTCCGGGTCGACGTGGTCGAGGACGGTGGGGGCGTAGTAGTAGCCGGGCCGGTCGATCACCTCGCCGCCCGTCAGGAGGGTGGCCCCGCCGTCGACCGTCGCGCGGACCTGCTCGTGGAGTTCGTCGCGCAGGTCCTCGCGGGCGAGCGGGCCGAGGGTGGTGCCCCGATCCATCGGGTCGCCGATGACCGACTCCTCGGTCGCGGCCACGAAGGCCTCGACGAAGGCGTCGGCGACGTCGTCGACCACCACGAACCGCTTGGCGGAGATGCAGGACTGACCGTTGTTGAGCAGCCGCGAATCGCGTGCCACGCGCGCCGCGGTCGCGACGTCGGCGTCGTCGAGCACGAGGAACGGGTCGGATCCGCCGAGCTCGAGCACCGACGGTTTGAGGTGCTCGCCGGCTGCGGCCGCGACCTTGCGCCCCGCGGGGACCGATCCGGTGATCGTGACCGCCCGGACCCGGTCGTCGGCGATGACGTCGGCGACCATCGCCGACCCGATCATCAGGGTCGTGAAGACGCCCTCGGGGGCGCCCGCAGCCCGCATGACGTCCTCGATCGCCAACGCGGTCCCCGGCACGTTCGAGGCGTGCTTGAGCAGGACGGTGTTGCCCGCCATCGTCGCTGGAGCGAGCGCCCGGAACACCTGCCACAACGGGAAGTTCCACGGCATGACGGCCAGCAGCGGACCGAGGGGGTCGAACCGGACGTAGGACCGGTGCGCTTCGGTCTCGATCACGTGGTGGGCGAGGTTGGCCTCGCCGTTGTCCGCCTCGTAGTGGCAGACCGTGACGCACTTGTCGACCTCGGCTTCGGCGCCGGCGATGGTCTTGCCCATCTCCTTGACCATGAGCTCGGCGAGGTCCGACCGGCGCTTCCCGAGCTCGTCGGCCGCGGCGCGCAGCAGGTCGCCGCGCTCGTCGTAGCCCGTCGTTCGCCACCGGACGTAGCCGTCCCACGCGCGGCCGAGGCGCAGGTCCACGGCGGCCTCGTCGTGGGTGTCGTAGGTGGCGATGGTCTCGCCTGTGGACGGATCGACGGCTTCCATGGTCACGGTGGGCTCCTCACGTGTCGCGGGACGCCGGCGGCTCGGCGACGGGACCCGAGCAGACCACACCTCGGGCCGGAGGCGCACCCCTGCGCCGGTACGGTGCCTGCCACCCACCCGCCGTCACCTCCCGCTCCCGAGGTCCCCGCGTGTCCGCCTCCGCACCGCACGCCGACAGTGCCTTCGTGCGCGCCTGCCGCGGTGAGGCACACGACCACGTGCCGGTGTGGTTCATGCGGCAGGCCGGTCGGGCGCTCGCCGAGTACCGCGCCATCCGCGAGCAGCACACCTTCGAGGAGGTCGTGCACACCCCGGACCTGGCCACCGAGGTGACCCTCCAGCCGGTCCAGCGCTACGGCGTCGACGCGGCCATCCTGTTCTCCGACATCGTCACCCCCGTGCAGGCGCTCGGTATCGGACTCACGATCCAGCCCGGTGTCGGTCCCGTCGTCGAACGGCCGTTCCGGACCCCCGGTGACGTCGATCGGCTACGGGACCTCGAGCCCGACAGCGACGTGCCGTACGTGCTCGAGACCGTGTCGCAGCTGGTGGCCGAGCTGGACGTGCCGCTGATCGGCTTCGGTGGGGCCCCGTTCACCCTCGCCAGCTACCTGGTCGAGGGCGGTCCGAGCAAGAGCTACACCCGCACCAAGGCCCTGATGTTCTCCGACGAGCCGACGTGGCGGCGGCTGCTGGACCAGCTCGCCGACATCACGCTGGCGTCGCTCCGGGCGCAGGTTGAGCACGGCGCCGCGGCCGTGCAGCTGTTCGATTCGTGGGCCGGCGCGCTGCACCCGGACGACTACCGCCGTTTCGTGCTGCCCCACAGCCGGCGTGTGCTCGAGGGGCTCGCCGACCTCGGCGTCCCTCGCATCCACTTCGGTGTGGGGACCGGTGAGCTGCTCGGCGCCATGGCCGAGGCGGGGGCGGACGTGGTCGGCGTCGACTGGCGGGTCCCGCTGGAGCAGGCCTGGGACCGGGTGCCGACGGATGTGGCGCTGCAGGGCAACCTCGAACCCGCGCTCGCGCTCGGTCCGACCGAGGCGCTGCTCGAGCGGACCCGCGAGGTGCTGCGGGCCTCGGGCGGACGGGCGCGCTACGTGTTCAACCTCGGCCACGGCGTCCTGCCACCGACCGATCCGGATCAGCTCCGGCGGGTCGTCGAGCTGGTGCACGCCGAGGGCGCGGTCGTCACCGAGCCCGCTCGTGGCTGACCTGACACCTCACGTCGCGGTGGCGGTCCTCGCGGGGGAGCGGGTGGCCGGCCCCCTCGCCGAGCGGACCGGGCACGCGGTGGCCACCGACCCGGCGACCCACGCCGCTGAGGTGGCGCGGCTCAGCGTGGACGCCGACCTCGTCGTCGGTGTGGCGCCGACCCCGTGGCCGCAGCACACGGCCCTGCACGCGGCCACCTCGGTGGAGGTGGCGAAGTACCGCGGCGTGGTGGCGTGGCACGGGCTGCCGCTGCTGCTCGACGCGTTGGCGCAGGCCGCCGCGAACGGTGTCGCCGGCGGTGCGCACCTGTTGGTCACCGCACCGGACCCCGGGCCGGATGCGACGCCAGAGGAGCTGACCTTCCTGCGCGAGGTGACCGAACAGGTCGCAGCCCGCACCGACGCGACCGCCCGGTCGCTGGCGTGGCGCGGGACGTCCCGTACGCCGACGGCGGTCGATGCGCTCACCTCGGTCCTGACCGTCCACGGTCGCCGCGACGTGCTGGAGCTGCCCGTCGCCCCGGGCACGCCGGCCGACCCGCAGCTGCTGGACGTCGCCGCACAGCACGGCGGCCGGCTCACCACGGTCGACCTGCGGGCCGGGTTCGTGGTCGACGCTCTGGCGGCCGTCGTCGCGACGGTCGTCGCACAGGAGCTCTCGTCGGCGGACGCCGCGGAGGTCCCCTCGTGATCGTGGTCGTCGGAGCGGGGCTGACCGGGCTCGCGACCGCGTGGCGGCTGCGGGACGTCGACGACGTGCTGGTGCTCGAGGCCGACGATCGGGTCGGCGGACAGATCCGCACGGTCGACCTGGCCGGTGCCCCCTTCGACGTCGGTGCCGACGCCTTCCTCGTGCGTCAGCCGGAGGCTGAACGTCTGACGCGTGAGCTCGGGTTCGGCGAGGACGAGCTGGTGGCGCCCGCCACCGGTCAGGTGCACCTGTGGGTCCGAGGCGAGCTGCGTCCGCTGCCCGCGGCCACCGTGCTGGGCGTCCCGGCCGACCTCGGCGCGCTGGCTCGGTCGGGGGTGCTGTCCCCGGCGGGGCTCGCCCGCGCCGGTCTCGAACCGATCCTCCCGCGCCGGCAGGTCGTCGGCGATCGGAGCGTGGCCGACCTGATCGGGGAACGGTTCGGTCACGAGGTCGTCGGGACCCTCGTCGAGCCGCTGCTCGGCGGCGTGTACGCCGGTCGGACCGATCGGCTGTCCGCGGCGGCCACGCTGCCACCCGTGTGGGCCGCGGCGCAGCAGCATCGCTCGCTGCTGGCCGGACTCCGCGCCCACCGGCGCGCCGCGGCATCCGCTGGCCCGGTGTTCCGCACCGTCCGTGGTGGTCTGTCCCGGCTGACCGAGCGGCTCGGCGAACAGCTCGGCGACCGCGTCCGGACCGCCAGCCCGGTCGCCGGTGTGCGGCGGGACGGGGACGGGTGGGTCGTCGACGTCGGTGAACGGTCGGTGGTCGCCGACGACGTGGTCCTGGCCGTCCCGGCCCGTCGGGCCGCAGCGCTGCTGGCCGCGGCCGTCCCGGAGGTCGCGGTCGAGCTCGCGCCGATCCGGACCGCCTCGGTCGCCACGGTGGCGCTCGCCTACGCCCGCGATCCGGACGCCCGGCTCCCCGACGGCAGCGGGGTGCTCGTGCCGCCGAGCGAGGGTCGGCTCGTCAAGGCCGTGACGTTCGCGTCCGGGAAGTGGCCCCACCACGCGGAGCGGGACGTCTGGCTGCTGCGTGCCTCGGTCGGGCGCGTGACCCCTGGTGGCTCCGGTGCGGACCCTGCGCTGGCCGTCGACGACGCGACGTTGGCCGACCGCGTCGATGCGGAGGTGCGGTGGGCCACGGGCCTGCCCCGGCCGGCGGTGTCCCGAGTGGTTCAGCGGTGGCCCGATGCCCTCCCGCAGTACGACGTGGGGCACCTCGCCCGCGTCGACCGGATCCGCCACGCGCTGACCGTCCAGGCGCCCGGCCTGCACCTCGCGGGCGCCGCGCTCGACGGGGTGGGGCTCGCCGCTCGCGCCCGCGACGCCGAACGGCTGGCCCACCTCCTCGGCGAGCGTGCAGGCGCCCGCGCGAGACGAGGCACCCGCAGCCAGCGTCGGTGACGCAGCGATGACCACCGCCTACCTCGCCGCCGAGGGCTTCGAACGGGAGCTCGACGAGGAGCTCGGCCGAGCCGGTGTCCCCATCGGTCTCCACCACGGCCGGCTCCGGGTCAGTGAGGGCCGGCCCGTCCACGCCGCCTGGGCAGCCAACACCTGGTGGGATGCGGAGATGATCACGGTGGGCTCGATCGGCGACGCCGCCGAGCAGCTGCGTGACCGGCAGCGCAACTGGGTGGCGTACCTGCCCGAACACCGCGGGCGGGCGCAGCTGATCGCCGACAAGCTGCCCCACGTCAGCGCTCGGCCTCTCGAGCTGGGACAGGTCGCACCCGACGCGCCGCTCGGTTCCTGGACCCTGCTCGAGCGGGACCTCGTGCTGGCCGCCACCAGCTGCTCGAGCCCCTTCCCGAACGGCGTGGCGAGGTTCGTCGAGGATCGGGTCGGTCCGCCGAGCCGCGCCTACCTCAAGCTGTGGGAGACGTTCGCGCGGCTACGGCGCCAACCGGGACCGGGGGAGCGCTGCCTCGACCTCGGTGCGGCTCCCGGCGGTTGGAGCTGGCTGCTCGCCCGCAACGGTGCCCACGTCACCGCCGTCGACCGGGCCCCGCTCGCCGACCAGGTCGACCGGCTCGCGAACGTGACGTTCCAGCGGGGCTCGGCGTTCAGCCTCGACCCGGCCGACGTCGACCCCGTCGACTGGTGGTGCAGCGACATCATCGCCTACCCCGAACGGCTGCTGGACCTGGTCACGCGGTGGCTCGGCTCGGGTCGGGTGCGCAACCTCGTCTGCACGGTCAAGTTCCAGGGAGCGACCGATCACGGTGTGGCCGAGCGCTTCGCCGCCCTGCCCGGCGCCCAGCTGTCCCACCTGTCCCAGAACAAGCACGAGCTGACCTGCGTCGTCCTCGACGCCACCTGATCGTCAGGCGGGGTTCGCCGGCTCCAGGAGCTCGGGGCCGTCGTTGCGCACGCTGTTGACCCGCGTCGAGATCGGTTCCGCGACCAGGTCGGGTGGACCGAGCGCGCGGACCGCCGCCTCGAGGTGGGGAGCGTCGTCAGGTGTCGCCGTCAGCCAGTCCTGCCACAGCTGACGGGGGAGGATCAGCGGCACGCGTTCGTGGATGCGTGTCAGGTCGCCGCGAGCGGCGGTCGTGACGATCGCGGCGGAGAACACCGGCGGCACCTCGCCCGTGTCCGGGTCGGGCGCCGCAGCCGGGTCGCGCCAGACCGTCCACACGCCCGCGAAGGCGAGCGGCACTCCCTCCGGATCGTGGAGGTGGTACGGCTGCTTCGTCCCGTCCTCGCGCACCTGCCACTCGTAGAAGCCGTCGGCCGGCAGCAGGCAGCGCCGTTGCTCGAAGGCGCTGGCGAACATCTTCGAGGTCGCGACCGACTCCAACCGGGCGTTGATCGGGGTCCGAGCGCCCTTGAGCTGCTTCGTCCAGTGGGGGACGAACCCCCACCGCATCGTGCCGAGCCGCCGGGTGTCCTCCCGCTCGATGACGGCGTACACGTCCAACGTCGGGGCGACGTTCCAACGCTGGGGGAGCGGTTCGGTGCGCACCTGGTCGACCTCGAACCGCTCGGCGAGCTGCTCGGGGTCGCTGAGGGACAGGTAGCGGCCGCACACCTCCGGGACGCTAGCGCTGCCGTTGCACGGCCGACTGCCCTCGCGGAGCCGCCCGCTGGACGGGCCCCGACCCGTCCGGGACCCTGTCCACGAGGACGGGTGGCCGGCCGCCCGGTGAGGCGTGCCGGGTGACGTGCTCGACCGTGCGAACCTCTACCGTTCCGCGGGTGCCGCTCGTACGGCACCGCCCCCGCCGAGGAGGATCTCCCGTGGCCACCGACGAGGACGCGCGCGCCGCGGCGCGCCGCATCGTCGAGCAGGTGCTCGCGAGCCAGGATGCGGCCCCCGGCGACGCGACCGAGGCCCGGACGACGGCGCCGGACACCGCTGCGGACGGGCCGACCTCGGACGTGGCCCGGGACGTCGTCGACGATGCGCTCGAGGAGCTCACCGGTGAGCTCGGCGTCGTCGGCAGCGAGGAGCGGGCCGAGGAGCTGGTCAGGGACGCGGTGGCGGCGATCGCCGTCGACGAGGGACTATCGGTCGAGGTCGCGCCGGACTCGGGTCGCGCCAGGGCCCGTGCGCTCGTCGCCGAGGTCCTCGCCGCCGACGAGCGAGGGACCGCCGATCCTCCCGGACCCCCCGATCCGCCACCTGCCGTGGCCGGTGCGCCACTGGACCGCGACGGGTCGAGCGAGCCCTCCACCGGTGGTGCGGAACTGATCGCCGACGACCCAGCCCCGGAGTCCGCGTCCCGCCTGCGTGCGCGCGAGCTGGTCGCCACGGTCCTCGCCGAGGACGAGCGTCGGCTCGCCGAGGAGCCGGCCCGGCAGGAGGACGCGGAACGCGCCGAGGCTGCAGCGGCGACCGAACGCCAGCGCCGCGAGGATGAGCAGCGTCGGCTCGCCGAGGCCCGCCGAGCAGAGGAGGAGCGGGCCGCCGCTGAGCGCGCCGAACGTGAACGCCGTGAACGCGAGCGGGAAGCCGAAGCCGAGCGGGAGCGGTGGGCGGACGCCGATCGGGACGTTGCCGGCCGGACCGTGCAGCTGTCCCGGCAGGACATCCCCGACGACGCGGTCCCGGATCACACCCGCCCCGTCCCGGATCACACCCGCCCCGTCCCGGTCGCTGACCACCCCGACGCCACCGCCCCGCTGTCGGTGGCCGAGCTCGCGGCCAGCGAACGCGCGGCGCTCGCCGGCAGGGCGGTGGACGAGACGGCTGAGGACGAGGTACCGATGACCGCCGAGGCCGCGGTCGCCACGGCCGAGCCCGTCGGAGCGACCGCCACGCGGCGCGCCACCGACGACCCGCGGCGGGAACCGACCCGGGCCCCCGACCTCGATGAGACGGGCGTGCTCGAGGCGACCATCGACGTCGGCGACCTACCGACCAGACCGCGGATCGGTCGCTGGCTGCTGGCATCCATCCTCGGTGCCGTCACCCTGGCCATCGTGTTCCCGCTGGCGATCCGCGCCCTGCTCCAGCTGGTCGCGCTCTCCTGACCTCCGCGCGACCGGTCGTGCGGGTCACGGCTCGTCGGCGCGGAGCTCGAGGGCGAGGGTCTGCTCGAGTTCGCGCAGCAGCTCGTCGACCAGCTGCACCCGGTCCTGGCTGGTCGGCGCTTCGAGCACCCGCTGCGCGTCGTAGGGGGTGAACGGGGCGATGACGGCGATCTGCCAGCTGGCGACGGCCGGGTCGTCCTCCAGATCGAAGGTCGCCGGCACGCCCTCACGGCCGAGCTCGGCGTGCATCGCGAGGACGCGCCGGAGCCGGTTCTCGGTCCCGTCCGGCAACGCCGCGGTCGAGCCGTCGGGGTCCGAGAACCCCTCGATCCGGGCGCGTGGGTAGGGATCGTCGGAGAGCCACTCGACCACCCGGAGGCGACGGATACCGACGCTCAGCAGCACGAAGCGGCCGTCGTCGAGCTCTTCGGCCGAGAGCACCCGGGCGACCGACCCGATGTCCGCCCGCTGGTCCCCACCGCCGACCTCGTGGCCCCGGGTGATGAGGGTGACGCCGAACTCGTGGTCACCGGCGAGCACGTCGTGGACGAGCGCGCGGTACCGCGGCTCGAAGACGTGCAGGGGGAGGACCATGTGGGGGTACAGCACGGTCCCGAGGGGGAACATCGGCAGCTCGGCCACTCGATCTCCGGACGTATCGCAGCGCCTCCGCGCGAGGTTCGACCCTATGGTGGTCGCCGATGGGTCCGCCATCCGGACGAGTGAGGAGCGCGAGCGGTGAGCAGACTGGACGGCCGTGCGGTCGACGACGCCTTGGCCGAGCTCAGCGGTTGGGAACGGGACGGTGACGCGATCGTGCGCGAGTTGCGCTTCGAGACGTTCCGCGACGCGATCGCGTTCATCGTCCGCGTCGCCGACGTCGCCGAGGCGGCCGACCACCACCCCGAGCTGGCCAACGTGTACTCGAAGGTGGAGGTTCGGCTCACCAGCCACGACGTCGGCGGCATCACCGACCGGGACGTCTCGCTGGCTCGCGCGATCGACGGGGTGGTCGCTGTCTGATCCACACGGCTAGGGTCCCGCGCCGCCGACGAAGCAGGGAGCGCGCGTGGAGGTCCGGGTCGACGGGAAGGTGGCGCTGGTCACCGGTGCCAGCCGGGGGATCGGCGAGGCCATCGTCCGTGAGCTGCTCGACGCCGGCGCCGAGGGTGTCGTCATCACCGGTCGGCGTGCCGAGACGCTCGAACCGCTCGCTGCCGACCTCGGCGACCGGGTGCTGCCGGTGGTCGGCAACGTCACCGACGAGGCGCACGCGGTCGAGGCGGTCGCTGCGGCGGTCGACGCGTTCGGATCGTGCGACCTGCTGGTCAACAACGCCGGCACCAACCCCGCCGCCGGCGCCATCACCGAGGTGGAGATGGGCGCGGTCGACAAGACCTGGGACGTCAACCTCCGCGCCCCGCTGGTCTGGGCGCGCGAAGCCTGGCGCGCATCGATGCAGGAACGCGGTGGCGCGATCGTGTCGATCGGATCGGTGGGTGGGCTCCAGCCGAGCCTGGCCATCGGTGCCTACAACGTCTCCAAGGCCGCGGTGCACCACCTGACCCGCCAGCTGGCGCTCGAGCTCGCTCCGGGGGTCCGGGTGAACGCGGTCGCGGCCGCCATCGTGCGCACGAAGCTGTCGGAGATGCTCTGGAGCTGGGACGAGGACGCCGTCGCCGCGGCGCACCCCCTGCAGCGGCTCGGCACGCCCGAGGACGTCGCTCGGTCGGTGGTGTTCTTGCTGTCCGACGCCTCGTCGTGGATCACCGGTGTGGTCCTGCCGGTCGACGGCGGGGTGACCGGAGCGACCTCGAACGTCCGGATCGGCTGACGCCTTCCGTCGCGCTGGGTCTCGGCTCAGCGCGTGGGAACGGCCACGTCGAGCTCGACCGGCTCGGGGACGTCGAGGCAGTCGAGGTCGGCCCCCACCGCCCGGAGGCCCGCACGGTCCCCGCCGCCGAGGACCACCGGGCCCGCACCGGGGTAGGTGTGCAGCAGCTGGGCCGGATCGTCGACGTGGGCCAGCCCGAGCACGTGGGCGAGCTCGTGCGTGACCGTCGAGCCCCAGGAGGTGGCGCGATCGTCGAACCCGGGGACGAGGTCGGTCCGGTCCGGGTTCAGCGCGATCTGGCCGGTCACGTAGACGCGTTCGCCGGGTGATCCGACGGCGACCGGTACGGCCACACCCCGGTCGACGTCGCGGAGGGGCAGGCTGCCGTGGCCGGGTCGGTGCCAGCCGACCAGGATCGGTGCCCACCGGGAGCGGTCACCGGCGGCCAACGTCGAGCGCCCCGCACCGGGGGCCTCGTCGCTGCTGCCCACGACGTCGAGGTCGAGACCGGACGCCTCCGCGAGCACCGATGCAGCCTGCTCGAGATCGGTGGTGAGCGCCTCGAGGGCGTACCCGTCGGGGGAGCCGACCTCGGACGCGACGATGACGATCGGCGAGCAGGGGTCCCACCGTACGGGGGTGCCGTCGGCGTTCCGGGCCCAGACCGCGTACCCGTCGCTCGATGCGCCGACCGGTGCCTGCGTCGCAGGTGCACCACCACGTGGGACCAGCAGGACCGCTGCGGCTGCGGCTGCGCCGAGCACCAGCGCCGCGACGACCAGCGCTGCGAGCGCACCGGCTCCGGCACCCGACGAGGCCGGTGGGGAGCTGTGCGGTGCCGTGTTCAGCTGGACGCGTCCCGGTCACCGGAGGGCACGCCGGCGTACCGCCGCTGCAGGGCCGAGGGAGCGAGGACGTCGTCGCCGTCGAGGGCGCGGCGGAACAGCGCGTGGTCCCGGTCGAGGTACTCGACGAGGTTCACCACCATCGTCTTCTCGTAGTACACGAACGCACCGGCGCTGAGGGCGGCGTCCTCCTCACGTTCGGCCGACAGCGCGGTCAGGATGGCGACCATCGTCCCGGGGGAGCGGGCGAGCACCGGCGCGATCAGGTCGACGCCCCACTCGGGCCCGAGCATCAGGTCCAGCAGCACCACGTCCGGGGTGTGCTCGGCGATGGCCTCGAGCGCGCCCTCTCCGTCACCGGCTTCCGCGACGACCTCGTACCGACCGGAGCGACGCAGGGTCAGCTCGAGGATGCGGCGGATACCGGGCTCGTCGTCGACGACGACGACGCGGACGGGGTCCGGGGTGGGTTCTGACACGTGGGTTCCCTCTGCAGCCAGTTCCGCCGACGCATCGACGGTCGGTGTGTGGGGGTGGTCGGATGGCCACCAGCGTACGCGGCCGACGGCCACCGCACCGGCCCCACTCAGCTGGACGACCTACCGACCGGTTCGGACGCTCGGTCGGTCTCCCCGTCGTCCCGGCCGACGACCGGCAGGCTCAGGGTGAAGCGGCTGCCCTCGCCGGGTCGGCTGGTGCCGAAGAGCGAGCCACCCATCGCCTCGGCGAGCGCGCGGCTGATGAACAGCCCGAGACCCGTCCCCGCCGCCCGGGCCGAGGCCGCCCCGCGGTCGAACTGACCGAAGACGTGCTCGAGGTCCTGCTCCGACAGCCCCTCGCCGCGGTCGGCGATGGTGACGTCGACGCAGCCGGTGTCCGTGTGCGAGACCACGTGGATCCCCGGGTCGCGGGCGTACTTGAAGGCGTTGGCGAGCAGGTTGGTCACGACCTGCTCGACGCGTCCGGCGTCGCCGTGGACCATCGGCAGCTCGGCCGGGTAGGTGATCTCGATCCGGCCCCGGTCGGCGAACAGGGTGGTGGCGCGTTCGAGCGGGACGCGTAGGTCCATCGGCGCGTTGGTGAGCTCGAGCGGCCGATCGGCGTCGAGCCGTGCGAGGTCGAGGAACTGCTGCACGAGCCGCTGCAGCGTCCCCACGGCCTGACGCATCAGGGGGACCGTCGCGGTGACCTCCTCGACGGTCGCGTCCGGATCGAGCAGGTCGAGCGCTCCGAGCAGCATCGCGAGCGGGGTCTGCATGTCGTGGCTGAGGTAGGCCAGGAACTCGCGCTTGGCCTCGGCGATGGCGACCCGGTGGAGGGCCTCCTCCCGTTCCCGCTGCCGGAACGTCAGATCCTCGAGCAGGATGTTGATGGCCGCGCCGACCACCGCGAACGGCTCGCTGCGGGTCGGGTCGACCGCGATCCGGACATCGCGCCCCACCGAGGCGCGCGAGAGCGCATCGATGAGGTCGTCGAGTGTCGGCACGCGGCCGACGTCGCCGACGATCTCGCGCTGCCCCTCCTCCCGTGCGCTCACGAGCTGTTGGCGGCGAGGTACTCGCGCGCCTCCTGCTCGGTGGCGAAGGCCTCGCCGCGGACACCTGTCCCCTTGCGGAACATGGTGATGATCAGCGCCACCTCGGGGCTGGCGTTGAACCAGGCGATCACGGCTTCGTCACGGTGCCCGAGGAAGAAGTCGGCCCACCCCTGACGCCAACCGGCATCGATCGAGGCGATCTCGGTGCAGTCGACCAGGAGGCGGAAGCGACCGGCGGGGGCATCCTCGAGCCAGCGTTCGAAGTCCCCGGTCAGCTGTTCGGCCTCGGGACTCCCGGCTGCGGCCGCTTCGTCCACGAAGTGCAGCAGACCCTCACGGGTCTGCTCGTCCCAGACGAGTTCGGCGGCCCCGAGCCGTGACGTGCGCACCCCCACCGTCCCGACCTCCACGTCCGTGAACCGTCTCCTCGTTGCGGGCGCCGAGCGTCGACACCCGCAGGGGGACGGTAACCGGTGCGGGGCGCGGTCCGCACCGCTGGGTGAGCTCCGCGCCTAAGGTCCTGGCCCGTCCAGGTGGCCGCGACGCCCCGGCGGGCCGGGACCGACAGCGAGGCGGACGTGTGGACCTGACCTGGCACACCCTCGGGGACGTCCGCGTCCCGAGGATGAGCTTCGGGGCGTCGGACGGTCGCCCCCTCCTGCTGCTACCGGGGTTGACCGACGGTCTGGCGCCCATCACCGACCTCCGTGCGCGTGCGCAGCTCTCCGACCCGCCCGAGGACCTGCTCGCCGGGCACCTGGTCCACGTGGTCTCGCACCGTGTCCCGACCACCCCGACGCTGACGACCCGGACCCTCGCGTTGGACGCGGCGACGCTGCTCGAGGAGCTCGTCGACCGCCCCGCCGTCATCATCGGACACTCGATGGGGGCGATGGTGGCCCAGCACCTCGCCACCGACCGACCCGAACTGGTCGCCGCGCTGGTGCTCTCCTGCACCGTCGGGCGCGCCGACGACGGGTTCCGGGAGGCGCTCTCGCGCTGGGAGGTGATGGTGCGTGCCGGGCGCTGGCGTGAGTTCTTCGCCGACGCCATCGATCGCTCCTACACCGGCAGCGACCGGCTGCGACGGCGCGTGGCCCAGCGCGTCCTGCCGGTCGAGCCGCCCGCCGACGAGCTGCGCGACCGCCACCTCGCTCTCAGCGACGCGTGCCTGGCGCACGCCGCGCTCGACCGGCTCGACGCCGTGACCGCACCCGCGCTGATCCTGGCCGGAGCGCGCGACGAGATCACCGGGCCGCACCACGCGCACGAGCTCGCGGAGGCCCTGCCGGCAGCGACCGCGGAGGTCTGGGACGGGCTCGGGCACGGCCTGCCCGAACAGGCACGCGACCGCTTCGCCCGCCGTGTCCGCCGGTTCCTGGAGGAGCTCTAGGTGGCTCGCCCCGACGATCGTGCCCGCAGCTGGTGGGGGTGGGGCTACGCCGACCAGCAGCTCGACGACGCCACCGTGACCGGGCTCGGACAGGTCCTCGAGGCGCGCTTCGGCGTCCGGCCGGGCGCGCCCGACGTCCCCGTCGATCCAGGCTCCGTCCCGTTGCCGGCCCCGCGTGTCGAGCTGCCCGCTGCTCTCGCGGAGCTCGGCAGCGTGGACGGCGAGGACCGGCTGCGTCACGGGCACGGCAACGCCTACCGGGACGTCGTCCGTGCCCTGCACGGCGACGTGCCGACCGTCCCCGACGTGGTGGTCCGGCCACGTGACGGGGACGACGTGGCTCGGGTCCTCGACTGGTGCGGCGAGGCCGAGGTGGTCTGCGTCCCGTTCGGAGGCGGCACCTCCGTCGTCGGTGGGGTCACCCCGCCGCCCGGCCCGGCCGTCAGCCTCGACCTGACCGGTCTGGACCGCGTGCTCGAGGTCGACGAGGTGTCCGGCGCCGCGCGGATCCAGGGCGGCGCGCTCGGACCGGTCATCGCCGACCAGCTCCGGCCCCAGGGCTGGACCCTGCGTCACTTCCCGCAGAGCTGGGAGTTCTCGACCCTGGGCGGCTGGATCGTCACCCGCGCCGGCGGGCACTTCGCCACCGGTCCGACCCACATCGACGACCTCGTCGAGTCCATCACCGCGGTCACCCCCGCGGGCCTGTGGAGTTCGCGCCGTCTGCCGGCCTCCGGCGCGGGCCCGTCACCGGATCGGGTGCTGCTCGGCAGCGAGGGCACCCTCGGGGTGGTCACCGAGGCGTGGGTGCGCATCCAACGTCGACCGCGATCCCGGGCACAGGCCACGGTCGCCTTCGCCACAGAAGCGGCGGCGCTGGCGGGGGTCCGCGCGCTCCTGCAGGACGGGCTGCAGCCCGCGAACTGCCGGCTGCTCGACCCCGTCGAGGCTGCCCTGTCCGGTGCCGGTGACCCCGCAGCGACCCGCACGGTCCTGGTGCTCGGCTTCGAGGCCCCCGAAGCACCGCTCGACGCACGTCTCGAGCGCGCGCTGACGCTGCTCCGCGACCACGGCGCCGAGGTCGTCGCCGGTCCGACCACCCGCCACGGCGACCAGACCGGCACCGCCGAGGGTGGTGCCGGAGCGTGGCGCTCCGCTTTCCTGCGGGCGCCCTACCTGCGTGACGGCATGGCTCGGCTCGGCGCGGTGGCGGAGACCTTCGAGACCGCGACGACCTGGGACCGTGCCGCCGACACCATCGCCACCCTGCGCGAGACGGCGCAGCGTGCGGCCGAGGAGGTGTGCGGTCACGCGTTGGTCGCGGTCCGCACCACCCACGCCTACGTCGACGGGATCGCGCCCTACCTGACGGTGATCGCCCCGGGCCCGGCGGGTCGGTGGGCAGCGACCGACCCGCGCGACCGCGTCGCCCGGGGCCGCGCAGCCGCGGCGGCGTGGGACGAGGTCAAGATCGCCGTCGGCGAGGCGTTGGACCGGCTCGGTGCCACCGCGACCCACCACCACGCGGTCGGTCGCGACCACCGGCCGGTCTACGACCGCCAACGTCCGGCCCCGTTCGCCGCGGCGTTCACCGCCGCACGGGACGCCGTCGACCCGCGCGGGGTCCTGAACCCGGGTGTGCTGCTCGCCCCTCGGCCGGGGAGCGTCGGCGCCGCTGCGCTGGCTGACCCCGCACGCTGACGGCCGGTTCGGAGCTGCCCGCACCGGCACCTAAGGTCGCAGCTGTGACCTCGCTCGTGATCGTGACCGGCGGGTCCGCCGGTATCGGGCGGGCCCTGCTCGCCCACGCCCCGGAGGGCGCCAGCCGGATCGACGTGAGTCGTCGTGGCTGCGACCTGCCCGGCGTCGAGCACGTCCCCGCGGACCTCGCCGATCCGAGCGGGTGGGCGACCGTGGCCGACGTGCTCGCCGACCGCATCCGTGCCGCCGAGGTCGACCGCATCACCATCGTGCTCAACGCGGGGGTGATCGAACCGATCGGACCGGCAGGTCGGGTCGATGCGGACGGGTACACCCGCAGCGTCCTGCTCAACGGTGCCGCGCCGCAGGTGCTCGGTCACCGCCTGCTCGCGGCGCTGGTCGACCACCCGGCCGAGCGCCGCGAGCTGGTGCTGATCTCGTCGGGGGCGGCCCGGACGGCGTACCCAGGGTGGTCGGCGTACGGGGCGGCCAAGGCCGCGACCGACCACTGGGCGCGGACCGTCGCGGCCGAGCAGGACGGGGCGGATCGGCCCGTCCGCGTCCTCGCCGTCGCGCCAGGTGTGGTCGCCACGGACATGCAGGTGGCCATCCGGGCCACCGACGCGGCGGACTTCCCGAACGTCGACCGCTTCCGGGACCTGCACGCCTCCGGCGAACTGGCCGATCCCGACGACGTGGCCGCCCGGCTGTGGCGACGGCTCGACGATCCGGGCGCCGGCCCCGTCACCGACCTGCGCGACGCCTGACGTCGTCCCACCCGATCCGCGGCGCAGCTGCCGCGTCAGCGAGGAGCTGTCCGTGTCCGGTCCGTTGTCCGGGATCCGCGTCGTCGAGATGTCGGCCCTGGGGCCTGCGCCGTACGGCGTCATGCTGCTCGCCGACCTCGGTGCCGACGTGGTCCGTATCGACCGCGCCTCCGGTGGTCAGGTCAAGGTCGGCTTCGAGGCCACGATGGCCGGCCTGTCACGCGGCCGACGTTCGATCGCCGTCGACCTCAAGACCGACGAAGGGCGCGACCTCGTGCACCAGTTGGTCCGTCGGGCGGACGTCTTCGTGGAGGGCTGGCGCCCCGGCGTGGCGGAACGCCTCGGGCTCGGCCCCGACGAGTTGCTGGCCGACAACCCCCGTCTGGTCTACGCGCGCACCACCGGTTGGGGCCAGGACGGTCCGTTGGCGCCGACCGCCGGTCACGACATCGGGTACGCCGCGATCGCCGGCACGCTGCACACCGTGGGGCGCGCCGACCAGCCTCCTCCGCCGCCGGTGAACTACCTCGCTGACTTCGGGGGTGGCGGCACGTTCCTGGCCATCGGGGTGTTGGCGGCGCTCGTCGAGCGTGATCGTTCGGGCGAGGGCCAGGTGATCGACACCGCGATGGTCGACGGTGCCGCCTCGCAGACAGCGTTCCTGCACGGGCTGCTGGCGATGGGGGCGTGGGTCGACGAGCGCGAGTCGAACCTGCTGGACGGGGCCGCGCCGTTCTACGACACCTACGCCTGCGCTGACGGGCGGTTCCTGGCCGTCGGCGCCATCGAACCGCAGTTCTTCCTGGCCTTCTGCGAGGGGATCGGGGTCGACCCCAGCGAGTTCCCGCAGCAGGATCGAGCGAGCTGGCCCGACCAGAAGCGGCGCATCGCTGCGATCATCGCGACCCGGACGCGCGACGAGTGGGCCGCCACCTTCGACGGCACCGATGCGTGCGTCGCCCCGGTGCTGTCCCTCGCCGAAGCGCCGAAGCACCCGCACAACGTCGCCCGCGAGGCGTTCGTCGACGTCGGCGGCCAGCCCCAGCCCGCGCCGGCTCCGCGCTTCTCGCGGACGCCGGGGGCGGTCGAGCGCCCGGCGCCCACGCACGGTGCGGACACCGATGACGTGCTCACCGAGCTCGGACTCGACGCGGACGCGATCGCCGAGCTACGGGACGCGGGGATCGTGGCCGGCTGACGGCCGCACCCGCGACGACGCCGTCGCGGGTGCGCAGGGGCGGCCTCAGGCCGCCGCCTGCTCCTCGTCGGTGCCGTCGCCGTCGCCACCGCCGCCACCGCCACCGCCGTCGTCGGTCGTCCCGCCGTCGGTGCCGCCGCCGTCGGTCGTCCCGCCGTCGGTCGTCCCGCCGTCGGTCGTCCCGCCGTCGGTCGTCCCGCCGTCGG
>NZ_JBBEBZ010000211.1:0-14801 GCF_040882075.1 Nitriliruptor sp. | reverse complement strand
TGCCGTCGTCCGCCGCGCCGTCGTCACCCTCGCCGTCGTCGAGGAGCCCATCGATCAGCCCGTCGTCGTCCTCGGGTTCCTCGGTCGGCTCCGGCTCGGGTGACTCCTCGACGCACGGCCGGCCCTCGTCGTCGGTGACGTCGGTCAGCACGTCCGGCTGCGGGTCGGCGTCCGGGCCCGGGGGATCGGCGAACGCGTAGCCCTCCGGGCACTCGGGCTCCTCCTCCTCGGGCGCCTCCTCGACACAGGGGTTGCCGTCGGCGTCCCGGATGTCGGTCAGCACGTCGGGGAAGAAGCCGTCCTCGTCGGCCTCGGTCGGAGGATCCCCGAAGGCGTAGCCCTCCGGGCACTCCTCGTCGGGTTCGGGTTCCCCGCCATCGAGCGATGACAGGTCCGGTGCGACGAAGTCCTCGACCTCGAGCCCGTCGACGGCGCGAGCCATGTACGCACCCCAGAGCGGTGCCGCGAGCCCACCGCCTGTCGCCTCGCCTTCGATCTGCGAGTTGTCGAGGTTGCCGAGCCAGACCGAGGTGGCCAGCTGGGGCACGTATCCCACGAACCAGGCGTCGCGCGACTCCTGGGTCGTGCCGGTCTTACCGGCGGCGGGACGACCGATGTCGGCCGCGGTCCCGCTGCCGGACGTGATCACGCCGCGGAGCCCCTGGGTCACGACGCGGGAGACGTTGAGTTCGACGCTCTGCTCCTCCTCGCGGGCGGGCTCCCACACCACGCGGCCGTCGGGGTCCTCGACCCGGACGATCAGGTGCGGGTCGACGTGGACGCCCTCGGCGGCGAAGGTGCCGAAGGCCGACGCCATCTCGAGCGGGGTGAACTCGGTCGGTCCGAGGGTGAGCGACGGGTTCGGCGCCATGGTCGTCCCGTCGGGCCGCAGAGCCGCGTCCGTCGGGTAGAACTCCTCGTCCTTGGCACGCGGGAGCCCGGCACGCCCCGCGGCCTCGATGACGCGCTCGCGACCCGCCTCCTCCTGCATCTGGTAGTAGACGGTGTTGGTCGACGACGCGGTCGCCTGGTAGACGGTCTGCTCGCCGAAGGTGGTCCCACCGAAGTTCGAGATCGTGACGTCGTCGGCGCCCTCGACGTCGATCTCCGCGGGGGCCGAGAAGCGGGTCTCGGGCGAGTTGCCGGCCTCGGTGAAGGCCTGGAGGGTGAAGGCCTTGAAGGTCGACCCCGGCTGCCGCGGACTGACGAGTGCGGTGTTGAGGCTCTGCTCACGAGCGTCGGGGCCACCCACGAGCGCGCGCACGCCACCGGTGCGCGGGTCGACGGTCACGATGGCGCCGGAGTCGGTCGGACCCTCGGACACCGCACGGGTGAGCTCCTCCTGCGCGGCGGCCTGCAGCCGCTGGTCGAGCTCGGTGTGGACGCGCAGGCCCCGGTAGAGCTCGTTGCCCTGGAACTCGGGCTGGGCGGTCAGCACGCGGCGGACCGCGTCGAGGTAGTACGCGTTCGGGCCGAGGTCGACGTTGGCACGCTGGCTCACCTCTGGCAGGCCCGCCTCGACGAGCTCGTCGTGGGCAGCCTGATCGAGCCAGCCCTCCTCGAGCATGCCGCGGAGGGCGAAGCGCCGTCGTTCGTCGGCCCGCTCGGGGTTCTCGATCGGGTCCCACGCCTCGGGAGCCGGCAGGATCCCGGCGAGGGTCGCCGACTGGTTCACGTCGAGGTCGCTGGCCGGGACTCCGAAGTAGACCTGCGCGGCCGACTCGATGCCGATGGCGCCGCGGCCCCAGTACACCGAGTTGAGGTAGAAGCCGAGGATCTCGTCCTTCTCGTACGCCCGCTCGAGCTTGATGGCGAGCGCCGCCTCCTGGACCTTGCGTGTGTAGGTCTGTTCGGGGCTGAGCGCGGCGTTCTTGATGTACTGCTGGGTGATGGTCGAGCCGCCCTGCTGGACACCGCCTCCACGCACGTTGGTGAACAGGGCGCGGGCGATCCCCGTGGCCGAGATGCCGTTGTGGTCGTAGAAGCCGCGGTCCTCGGCGGCCATGACGGCCTGGCGGGTGTGCTCGGGGATCGTGCTGAACTCGACCAGTTCCTGGTTGGCGGCCTCCGAGAGGTTGCCGACCTCCTCGCCGTCGATGTCGAGGACCGTCGACGCGGTGACCGCGATGTCACCGGGGAGCGGGATCGACGAGAAGACCAGGAAGAACAGCAGGAGCCCGATGGCGGCGAGCGCGATCGCCGGGAGGACGAGCAGCGCGACGTACCAGCGCTTCCACCACGGTCGGGACGGCGCCTGCGCAGCCGTGTTCTTCGAGCGTGCGGCCATCGTCTCTACCTCGCGCAGGGTGGGTGGATCCGCGCTGCGGCGGACCGAGCAACGGTACCGAAGCCGCACGCCCGCTCGGCTGAGCGGGCGTCCGGGCGTCCGGGTGGTGGGGGCTGCGGGCTAGAAGGCGGCCTCGGGGAGGTCCATGATCCAGCCGTCCTCGTCCTCGGCGCGACGGCGACGGAAGCTGGCCTTCGGCAGCGAGTTGCGGGCGAACCACCGCACGGCCGCGACCTTGCCGGTGTAGAAGTCGGCATCGGGTCCCGACGCGCCGCCGTCGAGCGCGGCCTGGGCGACCTCGCCCTGGCGCAGGAGCAGCCACCCGATCACGGTCTCGGCGAGCGAGTGCAGGAACTCGGTGGACTGCAGCCCGGTCTTGTAGACCTCGGTCCGCTCGTCCTCGTCCATCGACGCCACGGCGTGGCCGATGAGGACACCGAGGTGAGCCTGGGTGTCGTCGAGCGCCGCACCGAGCAGCTCGCGCTCGGCCACGAACGGGTCGCCCGCGCCGCCGGCCTTGACCAGCTCACGGATCTGATCGGCGAGCCACGTCAACGTCGCACCCTGATCACGGATGATCTTGCGGAACAGCAGGTCGAGCGCCTGGATCGCGGTCGTCCCCTCGTAGAGGGTGTCGATCTTGGCGTCGCGGATGTACTGCTCGATCGGGTAGTCCTGGGTGAAGCCGGACCCGCCGAAGGTCTGCAGCGACAGGGCGAGCAGCTCGTAGGCCTTCTCCGAGCAGTAGCCCTTGACCAGCGGCAGGAGCAGATCCTCGCGCGCGATCCACGCGGCGTGGTCGGCGTCCTGTCCCACGTCGGTCTGGACGTCGGGACCGACGAGCCCGGCTTGGTCCTGGACCCAGCCGGTGAACATGACCAGCGCCCGCATGCCCTCGGCGTGGGACTTCTGCTCCATCAGCATCCGGCGCACGTCCGGGTGCTTGATGATCTCGACCTTCGGGGCGGTCTTGTCCGCCATCTGGGTCATGTCCGGACCCTGCTGGCGGATCTTGGCGTACTCGAGGGCGTTCAGGTACCCGGTCGACAGCGTCGCCATGGCCTTGGTGCCGACCATCATCCGGGCGTACTCGATCACCAGGAACATCTGACGGATGCCGTCGTGCACGTCGCCGACGAGGTAGCCGACGCAGGGGGTGCCGTCCTGGCCGAGGGAGAGCTCGCACGTCGCCGAGCCCTTGATCCCCATCTTCTTCTCGATGTTGCTGACCCGCACGCCGTTGCGGTCACCGAGCGAGCTGTCGGCGTTCACGTGCAGCTTGGGCACGATGAACAGGCTCAGCCCCTTGGTGCCTGGACCAGCGCCGTCGGGCCGAGCGAGGACCAGGTGCACGGTGTTCGGGTGGGTCTGGGCGTCGGCGGAGGTGATGAACCGCTTGATGCCCTCGAGGTGGTAGACGGCACCGAGGTCGTCCTCGCCGGCCTCCTCGACCGGCGTCGCACGCGTCGTGCCCGCACCCACGTCCGACCCGGCGTCGGGCTCGGTGAGCACCATCGTGCCGCCCCAGCACTCGTCGATCATCGGCCGGGCGAAGCGCTGCTTCTGGCCCTCGGTCCCGACGCGGTCGAGGATCGAGGCCATCAGGGCGCCGATGGGCCACAGCATGGCGGTGGCGTGACCACCGGCGAGCAGCTCGGAACCGGCCCAGCGGACCGACGGGGGAGCGCCGTAGCCGCCGAGGTGGGTCGGCAGCGGCAGCAGGTGCCAGCCAGCCTCGTAGAAGGCGCGCAAGGCCTGGTCGAGTTCCTCGGGGATGGTGATGTCACCCTCGGGGGACAGCTCGAGCGGGGTGCGGTCGGCCGGGACGAAGGAGTCGGCCCAGATGGACTCGCGCGTGAAGCGGTCGAGCTCGGACAGGAGCATCCGCGCCTGATCCTCGTCGACGGCCTCGTAGGCGCCGGTCCCGAAGTAGTCGCCGGCACCGAGGACCTCGTAGAGGTTGAACTCGATGTCCCGCAGGTTCGACTTGAAGTGGCTCAAGGCTGATCTCCCGGGTGCGCGCGCTCGCGTCAGATGTGGAGCGTCTGCTACATCTTGGAGCGTTCGCTCCAGTTCTGCAAGCTGGTCGGCACGGTCCGGACGCGGCACGGCCGCGGGGAGGTGGGAGGTGGCGCGCTACCGCGTGGGGCTCGAGACGCGCGAGCGGATCCTGGCGGCCACCCGTCGGGTGGTCAACGAGGTCGGGATCGACGGGGTGACCCTCAAGGCCATCACCGACCAGGCCTCGGTCGGCGCCGGCAGCTTCTACAACCTGTTCGCCTCGAAGGAGGACGCGGTCCTCGAGGTGGTGCGTCAGGCCATCGAGGCCGTCGATCCCGATCCGGAGGGCGAGGGCACCGACACCCTCGTGGACCTCGTCGATGCCTTCGTGACCTTCTTCACCGACTCGCGGCCGATCGCCCGGATCTACCTGCAGCTCGCGCTCGCACGTGGCCTGACCGACCGGTGGGTCGCGGACCGGGTGAACCGCTCCCACCGACGCCGCGTGGAACGCTTCGCGGACGCCTGGCAACGCCACGAACCGCACATCGACGCGGCCGAGGCCGAGGTGCGCGCCGAGCTGTTGGTCGGCGGGCTCATGGGGCTCGGGCTGAACGCCCTCGTCGATCCGGCGTTCGACATGCGGTCGCACGCGCTCCGGCTGCTGCCGCGCCTGCCCGCCCCCGAGCCGGGCTAGCCTGCGCCCCGTGGACGACCCGAACCATCCTCAGACGCCCCGCCGGTGCCGCCGATGAGCGGTCCGGTCGGCCTCGCGCTCGTCGTGGCCCTGATCGTCGGCAACGGGCTGTTCGTCGCTGCGGAGTTCGCGCTCGTCTCGCTCCGCAGGTCCCAGGCCGAGGAGCTCGCG
Source organism: Nitriliruptor sp. (assembly GCF_040882075.1). NCBI lineage: Bacteria > Bacillati > Actinomycetota > Nitriliruptoria > Nitriliruptorales > Nitriliruptoraceae > Nitriliruptor > Nitriliruptor sp. Next base: position 9,645 of record NZ_JBBEBZ010000211.1, on the reverse strand, counting down.
GCGGAGGGCAACCGCCGGGCCCGGACGGTCCTGCGTGAGCTGAGCAACCTGTCCTTCACGCTCTCGGCGGCGCAGTTCGGCATCACCGCGACCTCGCTGATGCTCGGGTTCGTCGCCGAGGAAGCCCTCGGTGAGGCGATCATCCAGCCGCTGCTCGATCTGGTCGGCGTCCCGGCGTCGGCGCGGCTCGGCATCGCGCTCGGGTTGGCCTTCCTGCTCTCGACGGTGACCCAGATGGTCGTCGGCGAGCTGTTCCCCAAGAACCTCGCCATCTCGCGTCCCCTGCCGGTCGCCCTCGCGGTGACGCCCTTCACCCGGGCGTTCGGGATCGTGCTGAGACCGATCATCACCGTGTTCGACCGTTCGGCCGAGGTGCTCACGCGACGGGTGTTCCGCGTCGAGGTGCCGTCGGAGCTCGAGAGCGGCCACTCGCTCGACGAGCTCGCCCGCATCATCGCGGTCTCGGGCGAGGAGGGCTCCTTCAGCGGGATGCAGAGCCAGCTCCTACGTCGGGCCGTCGAGCTCGGCAACTCCCGCGCCGGTGAGGTGATGGTCCCGCGCCCGGACGTGGTCTTCCTCGACGTCGACGACACCCTCGCCGACCTCCGCGCCCTCGCTGCCCGGACCGGACACAGCCGGTTCCCGGTGCGAGGCGGCTCGGACGATGAGGTGCGCGGCACGGTGCACGTCAAGGACCTGCTGCTCGTCCCACCGGACCAGCACGCCGACACGACGGTGGCTGCGGTCCTCCAGGACCCGCTCGTCGTGCCGGAGTCCCAGCTGCTCCACGACCTGTTGAGCACGCTGCGTCGCGAGCGCCGGACCTTCGCGGTCGTGATCGACGAGTTCGGCGGGACCGCCGGCATCGTGACCACCGAGGACGTCCTCGAGCTGCTCGTGGGCGACATCGAGGACGAGTTCGACGGGTCGCACCACGCCGTGCGGCGGCTCGGCGCGGACCGCTACCTCGTGGACGGGACCCTGCGCACCGAACGGCTCGCCGAGCTGTCCGGCCTCGAGATCCCCGACGGGGCCTACGAGACCGTCGCCGGGCTGGCGCTCGACCGCCTCGGCCACATCCCCGAACCGGGGGAGACCGTCACCGAGGACCGCTTCGAGCTGCAGGTCACCCGCGTCGACGGGGTCCGGGTCACCGAGCTGACGGTCACCGTGCTGCCACCGCCGGCTGACGACGAGGCGGACTCGTGACGACCCTGCTCGCCGTCTCGGCCGACGCCACGGGCGCTGGCTTCAGCTGGACCGCCATCGCGATCGGCGTCGTGCTCCTGGTCCTCAACGGGGGGTTCGTCGCCGCCGAGATCGCGCTGCTCGCCGCACGACGGACCCGCGTCGAGGAGGCCGCGGACGCGGGTGACGCTCGTGCGGTGCGGGCGCTGGCGAGCCTCCGCGAGCTGTCGATCACCTTCTCGGGTGCGCAGCTCGGGATCACGATGTGCTCGCTCGGGCTCGGCGCCGTCGCCGAACCGGCGGTGGCGTCGCTGTTCGCCGGCTGGTTGAGCGACACCTCCTTGCCCGCGGGCGCGGTGCCGGTCCTGGCCGTCGTGTTCGCGCTCACGATCGTGGTGTTCCTGCACATGGTCGTCGGGGAGATGGCGCCGAAGAACCTGGCGCTGGCGAGGGCCGAGGACGTCGCGTTCGCCCTGGCGCGACCCTTCGGGTGGTTCGTCACCCTCTTCCGTCCCCTGATCGTGCTGCTCAACGGGCTGGCGAACCTGCTGGTCCGCGCCGTGCGCGTCGAACCGGTGGACGAGCACAAGCTGGTCCACACCGCCGAAGAGCTGGCGTTCGTGGTCGCCGAGTCCGGGGACCGGGGCACGATCGAGGCGCGGGACGCGCGGGTCATCGGTGCGGCCTTGAAGCTGGCCGACATCGACGCCGAGGACGCGATGACGGCCCGGGTCGACCTCGTCGGGGTGCCGGACGGGACGACCCTGTCGGAGGTGCTCGTCGTGGCCGCAGCTTCGGGGCACACGCGCCTGCCGGTCTACCGCGAGGACCTCGACCACGTGGTCGGTCTGGTCAACGTCAAGGACGTCCTCGTCGGGGACGTCGGGGACCCGGACACCACCACCGTGGGGCAGGTGCTGCGCCCGATCCCCGCGGTCCCCGAGTCCCGCGACCTCGAGTCGTTGTTGCGGGAGATGCTCGAGCGACGCGATCACGCCGTCCTCGTGGTCGACGAGTACGGCGGTACAGCTGGGCTCGTCACCCTCGAGGACGTGCTCGAGGAGCTGGTGGGTGAGATCGACGACGAGTTCGACGAAGCGGGGGCGCGGCCGCGGGACACCGAGAGCGTCTGGGTGGTGCCGGGCACCTACCGGCGCGACGAGCTCGAACGCCTCTGCGGGCTCGAGCTCACCGGCGGCGACGCCGAGACCGTCTCGGGGTGGATCACCGAGCAGGTCGGCCGCCTGGTCGAGGTGGGGGACCGGTCGGTGACCGAGGACGGGTGGACCCTGACGGTGCTCGGCCTCGAGGGCCGGCGTGCCGACGAGGTCGAGGTGCGTCGCCCCGATGCCCCGGTCGAGCCCACCCGGCCGGGGTCCGCCTCCACCGAGCTCTAACCCTCGGACTCGCCCTCGAAGGCGCGGCACACCCAGTCGGCGTCGACGAGGCAGCGCTGGTCGGGGTGCCAGCAGAGCGCGAGGTCGTGTCCCGGGTTGAGGTAGTGACGGCACAGCCCGCAGCGCCGCGTGGGCTCGTCGCTGCGCGCCAGCAGCGTCTCGCCGAGCCGTTGTTGCGCGGCCACGGCGAGGTCGACGTCGGCTTCGACGGGGTCCTGCGGGGTCGGGTCGTCCACGTCAGCGCTCCGGGCGGTCGGCGGAGCGTAGACACCGCGGGGGAGCGGGTCCGACCGCGGGTAGCGTGACCCGCTGCGACCGACCTCGAGGACCGCCGTGACCGATCCGCACGACCACCCCCGCGCACGTGCCGCCGCCGCCCTGCGGCGGCTCGGTCACGCGCTGTCCGGTCACGAGGCCGACGCCGACCTGCTCGAGCGGATGGCCGTGGCCGCCGATCGCGTCGCGGGCGAGCTCGAGGCCGCACCTAGCCGGTCCCGGGACATGCTCGAGCTCAAGCGCCGTATGTTCGAGGTCCAGGTCGCCGACGGCGACCGGATCGTGCACTTCGACGAGTGCTTCGTGTCCGGACCCTGGAACCCGCTCGGCATCGCGATCGACGTGCACCGTGACGGCGACGAGGCCGTGGCACGGGTCGAGCTCGGGCCAGCGTTCGAGGGTGCCCCCGGCCGGTCCCACGGCGGCATCGTCGCCGCCATCTTCGACGACGTGCAGGGCTACCTGCTGACGTTCACCAACACCGCGGCGTTCACCGGTGAGATCACCGTGCGCTACCTCGCGGCGACGCCCATCGGTCAGCCGCTCGAGTTCCGCTCCCGGCTGGTGCGCCGCGAGGGCCGCAAGCTGTACTGCGAAGCCGAGGCCCGCGTCACCGAGGGGGACGGTGAGATCGTGGCCACCTCGCACGCCGTGTTCATCGCGATCGCCCCGTCGCGGATGCGCCCCTGAGGACGTCCGGGTCCGGTCAGCTGCGGGGCAGCACCTCGACCTCGCGGTGGGCGATGTGCGACGGGCGTGGCGCGGACGCCGCGAACGGTCCCTCCAGCGCGTTGCTGGCCGCGTTGTAGACGAAGAAGGCGTTGCTGCGGGCGAACGGCGTGATGTTCCCGTTCGACCCGTGCATGATGTTCGAGTCGAAGAACACGACCGATCCGGCCAAGCCCTTCGGTGCGACGATGCCGAACTCGGCCGCGAGCTGGCTGAGGCTGTCCTCGTCGGGCGTCCCGACCTCCTGCGCCTGGAGCGAGGACCGGTAGTTGTCGTCGGGGGTCTCGCCGACGCACGACACGAACCGGGTGTGTGAGCCCGGCATGACCATCAGCGGCCCGTTGTGCTCGGTGTTGTCGGTCAGGGCGATCGACGCCGAGATCGCCCGCGGCGTCGGCATCCCGTCCTCGCTGTGCCAGGTCTCGAAATCGGAGTGCCAGTAGAACTCCTTGCCGCGGAAGCCCGGCTTGAAGTTCACCCGCGTCTGGTGCAGGTAGACGTCCTCGCCGTGCAGCTGCCGGGTGACGTCGGCGAGCCGAGCGTCCCGGGCCATCCGTGCGAACAGGTCGCTGACGCGGTGGATCTCGAAGATCGAGCGGACCTCGTCGGTCCCGCGTTCGGTGATCACCCGCTCCTGTGCCCGGAGCTCGTCGTCGGCGGACAGCCGATGCAGCTCGGCGAGGTAGCGGTCGGTCTCGTCCTTGGTGAACACGTCCTCGAGGAACAGCAGCCCGTCGCGCTCGAAGGCGTCGACCTGTTCGGTCGTCAGGGGACCTGCCCCCGGTTCGCGGGCCGATGCGGCGACGACCGGGTCGGTGCGATCGATGATCCGTGGCTCGTTCGCGACGCGGGTCGGGTAGCGGTCGAAGGTCCGGGTCGTCGGCATGTGCTGGTCACGCTCCTCGGGTCGGGGCGGGGTGGTCTCGTGCGATGGTGCGATGGTGCGATGGTGCGATGGTGCGATGGTGCGACGGTGGGGCGGTGCCCGCAACCGTCGTTCAGGCGTCGGTGAGCAGGGGGTAGGCGCCGTCGACGTCGTGGGTCTCCTGCCCGGTGACCGGCGGGTCGAACACGCAGATCATCCGCAGATCGGTGTGCGCGCGGACGATGTGGCGCTCGTTGCCGTCGAGGCAGTACATCGTCCCGTCCGCGAGGGGGTAGGTGACCCCCTCGTCGAGGTCCTCGAGCACGCCGGTGCCGCCGACGCAGTACACGGCCTCGACGTGGTTGCGGTACCACATCTGCGTCTCGGTCCCGGCGTGCAGCGTGGTGTCGTGGAACGAGAACGACTGGCCGTCACGGGCGAGCAGCAGACGGTGGCTCGACCACGTCCCGGCCACGGTGACGCGGTCGGTGCCGTCGAGGTCGGCGCGGGTACGGACGATCACGGTGGTGCCTTCCGGTGCGGTGGTGGGGGAGCGGTGACTAGGCGGTCTGGAGCTCGGGCATTCCGGTCAGCGCGAGGTCGTCGCGGTCGGCGATCGCGGCATCGAGCGACTCGGTGAGGCGTTCGAAGGCCGTCGCGAGCTCGGCGTCGGAGATCGTCAGCGGCGGCAGGAGCTTGACGACCTGGTCGGCTGCGCCCGCCGTCTCGACCAGGACCTGGCGTTCGAACGCCTGGGCGGCCACCTGAGCGGCGAGGCCGCCCGGCTCGAGCTCCACGCCCTGCATCATCCCTCGACCGACGACGTTCGCTTCGCCCTCGGGCAGCCGGTCGGCCAGCCGCTGCAGGCCGGTCGTGATGAGGTCGGCTTTGCGCCGGACCTCCGAGGCGAACGCGCCGTCGCGCCACCGCTCGAGCGCCGCCGTCGCGGTGACGAACGCGGGGTTGAAGCCGCGGAACGTGCCGTTGTGCTCGCCCGGCTCCCAGACGTCGAGGTCCGGGCGGATGAGGGTGACGGCCATCGGCAGGCCCAGGCCGGACAGCGACTTCGACAGCGTCACGATGTCGGGGACGATCCCGGACGGCTCGAAGCTGAAGAAGGTCCCGGTCCGTCCGCAGCCGGCCTGGATGTCGTCCACGATCAGGATGATGCCGTGCTCGCGGCAGAGGGCGGAGAGGCGCTGGAGCCACGCGTCGGACGCGACCCGCAGGCCGCCCTCACCCTGGACGGTCTCGAGGATGACCGCGGCGGGCAGCGCCATGCCTGACCCGGCGTCGGCGAGGTAGGCCTCGAGGTAGTCGATGGTGTCGACGCCGGTCCGGAAGTAGTCGTCGAACGGCATCCGGTGGGTGTGCGACAGCGGGACGTTCGCGCCGCCGCGCTTCATGGAGTCACCCGTGACGGCGAGCGCACCGAGGGTCATGCCGTGGAAGGCGTTGGTGAAGCAGACCACGTTGGTGCGGCCGGTGACCTTGCGAGCCAGCTTGAGTGCGGCCTCGACGGCGTTGGTCCCGGTCGGACCCGGGAACATCACGCGGTGGTTCATCCCGCGGGGGCGCAGGATGACCTGCTCGAAGGTGTCGAGGAAGTCCCGCTTCGCGACCGTGTGCATGTCCAGGCTGTGGATCACGTTGTCGGTGGCGAGGTAGTCGACGAGCGCGGCCTTGATGTCCGGGTCGTTGTGGCCGTAGTTGAGCGCACCGGCGCCGGCGAACAGGTCGAGGTACTCGGTGCCGGCCTCGTCGATCAGCCAGCTGCCTCGTGCCTGCGAGAAGACGGTCGGCCACGACCGGCAGTAGCTGCGGACCTCGGACTCGAGGCGGGTGAAGGTGTCCACGGTGGAACTCCGGTGATCGGGAGTGGGTGCGGAACGGGCGGGAGCGGTCAGCCGGTCGGGCCGGCGATGGGACCGATGCGGTGCAGGTCCTCGGGTTCGTGGTCGACGTCGCCGAGCTCGTCCGGCTCGACCCACCGCGACACCGCCAGGTCGGTACCGAGCTCCCGGGCGAGCGCGGCGAACAGGCGGCGGGAGGCGGTGTTGCTCGGGGTGACGGTCGCCTCGAGGTGGCGAGGGCCGACCGTGTCCACGAGCCAACGCAGCATCGTGAGACCGAGCCCGCGGCCGCGCGCCTCCGGTGCGACGCCGACCTGCCAGACGAACAGCGTCGTCGGGTCGGGCGGTGGGGTGACGCCGAGGATGAAACCCTCCGGACCGGACGGTCCGACGGCGACCACGCTGGTGTCGGCCCAGAACCGCTCCCCGAGCACGTAGGCGTAGGGGGAGTTGAGGTCGAGACCGCCACCGTCGCGCACCAGGGCGTGTAGCGCCGCGCCGTCGCCGTGCTCGAGGTGGCGCAGCTGGTGCGACACGGGCGTCTCAGGCGCGGGCGCGAATGGGGCGGTCACACGATCTCCGGTGGTGGGGGTCACGGTCGCGGGTGAGCTGGCCCGGGGCGAGTGGTCATCGCGGGGGTCGGGACCGCGTGCCTCGGTCCCGTCCCCGGGGTCGTGTGGAGCGACAGCGTCGAGCGTCGCCCCCCGACGTCGCCCGACCGCTCGTCACGACCGTAACGAGCGGCCCCCCGGGGCTCGCAAGTCCGGTCACCGTCCGAACGGACGGGGGGATGTCCCTACCCTCCGGCGGTCGTCGAGCCAGGAGCGGTCGTGGGCTTCACCCGTGCGGAGCTCGACGGGTTCCGGGACGCGGTCGTGCCCGACCTCGTCGGCGACGTGCCACCCCGGCTGGTGTTCGTCGGCATCAACCCCGGGCTCTGGACGGCGGCGACCGGGACGCACTTCGCCCACCCGGGGAACCGCTTCTACCCGGCGCTGCACCGGGCGGGCATCACCGACCGCGAGCTCGACCGGGTCGCTGGCCTCTCCGATGCGGACCGGCAGCACCTGATCGATCGTGGCATCGCCATCACCAACATCGCGCCGCGCGCCACGGCGAAGGCCTCCGAGCTGACCTCCGAGGAGCTCCGGTCCGGGGGAGCGGCGCTGCGTGGGCGGCTCGCGATCTGGCGACCGCGGGTGGTGGCCGTGGCGGGCATCACCGCCTACCGCACGGCCTTCGCTCGACCGCGGGCCGTCGTCGGACCCCAGCAGGAGACGATCGCCGACGCGGAGCTCTGGGTGGTGCCGAACCCCTCCGGCCTGAACGCGCACGAGACGATCGAGTCGCTCGCGGCCCGGTACCGCGAGGTGGCCGAGGCCGCGGGGGTCGTGCCGGCCGTCCCGGGCCAGGGCTAGGGGACGATCGGCAGACCGCCGCCACCGCCGCCGCGCTTGGGGTCCATCGCGTCGAACCCCTCGCCGACGGCTGGGAGCGAGTCGACCGCGTGCTGGAGCGGGTGGAGGAACGGCAACGCCGTCGGGTCGAGCTCCTCGTCCGGGGCGAACTCCTCGAGGTCGCCGTCCTCCCCGAACCACGACGCGGTCAGGTGCGGAGCGTGCCGGCGGGCACCGAACACCACTACGACGGCGTCCCGGTCGGCGATCTCGGCCTCGGCGACGAAGCCCCACGCCGGGGTCTGCGTCGGGGTGATCTCGTCCGCGGCGAGCTCGGCGAGCACCGCGTGCCGGGCCTCGTCGTCGTCGGGGAACCGGGGCAGGGTCAGCAGTCGCGTCCGCTCGGGCGCCGGCAGCACGACCGTCGGCGGCAGCGGCCGGTCGCGCTGTCGGACGAGGTCGAGCGCGGCCTCCTGGCACACGTAGCGGAGCTCGTCGAACTGCACGTCGGACCTCGTCGCTGAGCGGTGACCCCACGCTACCGGCACGACGCGCAGGAGCCCCGCCAGCGGCGGGGCTCCTGCCTGGTGCGATGGCCTGCGGGGACGCGGGCCGCGTGGGTCAGCCGACGTCCGGCAGGAGCACCGCGTCGATGAGGTGCACAGTCGCGTTCGCGGTCTCGACGTTGCCGCAGATCACGTCGGCGGTGTTGCCACCGGCGGCCTCGACCTGGATGCCCTCGACGCCACCTTCGACGACGGTGACGTCCTGCTCGGCGACGGTGGTCGCGGAGCCGGCGTCGAGCAGGTCCTGCGCGTTCAGTTCCTCACCACCGACGACGTGGTAGGTGAGCACGGTCGCGAGCAGGTCCGGGTCGTTGGCGACGGTGTCGAACAGCTCCGGGTCCGACTCCTGCAGCGCGTCGAACGCGTCGTTGGTCGGCGCGAAGACGGTCGCAGCCTCGAGCCCGTTGAGGGTGTCGACGAGGCCCGCCTGGTCGACGAGCGAGACGAGGGTGGACAGCAGGGGGTTGTTCGACGCGGCGGTCGCGACGGGGTCCTGGGCCATGCCCTCGGCCGAACCGGCGCCGTCGGCCGGGATCGCGGCGCACGCTTCGCCGAGGTTGGTGGCGGTGAGGTCGGCGGCCATCTCGTCGCCGCCCATCTCGTCGTCACCCATCTCCTCGGTGGTCTCGGTCTCGGTGTCGGCGCTCGTGGTGTCGGCGTCGGTGTCGTCGCCGCCGCAGGCGGCGAGGAGCAGGGCGGCGGAGGCCGCGGCTGCAGTGATGCGGAGGGAACGTCGGGTGGAACGCACGGTGGTGCTCCTGGGATCGAGTGGTGGTGGTGGGGGGCGGGGCGGAGAGCGGTGAGCTACTACCGCGGTCGTAGCCGGTCTCGCGCTCCTGGTTCGCCGCCCTCCGCCGGTCGGCTTGGACCCTCCTGCCCGTGCGGTCGGTTTTCGCTGCGAGGCGTTCGCCGGAGGTCAGCGCACCTGGCGCGAGCGATCACCGGTTGGACCCGCGAGGTCACCGTGGTGTCGGAACACGCCTCGAGCCCGCGCGACCGGGTGGTCGGCGGGTGAGGCGTGCGAAGGCGACGGGTGGACGGGCCGCGAGGTGGGGTCAGAACGGGAAGGCGGGTTCCGAGGAGTCGATCCGTCCCGGGGGTGGCCGTCCACCCTCCGGCCGAGCGGCGGCTGGGCGGTCCGGCCCGGCGTGTGGAGCACCGGGTCCTGCACGTGCCGCTCCCGGTCCGGCGCGTGTAGCGGCGGGCCCAGCGCGGGCGGAGGTGGCGGTGGCGGGGTCGCTCGGTGGTGGGAGCTGCTGGTCGTGGCGGGGCTGGGTGGTCCAGGTCCGGCCACGGCGGCGGAGCCGGTAGGTCCCGTGGGGGTCGAGGGTCTGGTGCCAGCCGCGGCGGTGCACGAGGGTGTGGTGGCGGCGG
>NZ_JBBEBZ010000210.1:0-1781 GCF_040882075.1 Nitriliruptor sp. | reverse complement strand
GGATCATCGTGGTCATCTTCAACCTGATGGCCGATCTGTTGTACGGCGTGCTCGATCCGAGGATCCGCTATGAGTGACTCGCCTCCTCCGACGACCGCCACGCCGACCGGTGGCGATCACGACCCGACCGGTGGGGGCGATCGGCCGGTGGCACCGACCGAGGCTGCGCTGCTCGCCGAACGCGAGGGCGTGGCCATCGTCGGACGGAGCTTCGGCCGCCAGACCTGGGACCGTTTCCGGCGTCACCGCCTCGCGATCTTCGCGACGGTCTTCCTCGCCCTCCTCGCGCTGTCGTTCTGGATCGGTCCTGTTTTCTCCTCCTGGGACCCGCTGACCCCGGACACGAGCGCGTTCCGACAAGGCCCGTCGCGCGAGCACCCGTTCGGCACCGACCCCATCGGTCGCGACCTGATGGTGCGGACCTTCGTCGGTGGACGCTTCTCGCTGCGTATCGCGCTGTTCGTGGCGCTGCTCACCACGGCCATCGGGACCGTCCTCGGCGCGACCGCCGGCTACATCGGCGGCATCGTCGACACCCTCATCGACCAGCTGACCAACCTGTTCCTGCTGATCCCAGCCCTGGTCGTGCTCCTGGTCGTGGCCAACCGCTTCGGGTCGAGCCCGAACAGCATCGCGTTCCTGCTCGCGATCCTGCTGTGGCCGACCATCGCCCGCGTGGTCCGGGGCCTGTTCCTGCAGTACAAGGAGCAGGAGTTCGTCCTGGCCGCCAAGGCCGCCGGTGCACGGGCACCGCGGATCATGTTCCGCCACATCCTGCCCAACACCTTCGGACCGATCGTGGTGAACGCGACGCTGCTGATCGGCACCGCCATCATCCTCGAATCGACCCTGTCGTTCCTCGGCGTCGGGGTCCAGGCGCCGACGCCCACCCTCGGCAACCTCATCTTCGAGTCCAAGGGCTACATCGAATCGAAGCCGTCGGCGGTCTTCATCCCCGGCGGGTTCATCGTCGCCATCACCCTCTGCGTGAACTTCCTCGGGGACGGTCTCCGGGACGCGCTCGACCCGACGACGCGCAGGAGCTGACGTGACCACACCGCTGCTGTCCGTCCGCGACCTCTCGGTCGGGTTCCAGACCGACGATGGCCTCGTCCAGGCCGTCAACGGCATCAGCTTCGACCTGCACCCCGGCGAGACCCTCGCGGTGGTCGGAGAATCCGGTTCCGGCAAGTCGGTGTCGGCCATGGCGATCATGCGCCTGCTGCCACGCTACGCCACGATCACCGGCTCGATCGACTTCCAGGGCCAGGACCTGCTCGCGCTGTCGGTCAAGGAGATGCGCAAGCTCCAGGGCAACGACATCGCCATGATCTTCCAGGATCCGATGACCGCGCTGAACCCGGTCTTCACGGTGGGCAACCAGCTGGTCGAGGCCATCCGGATCCACAACAAGGACGTCTCGAAGCAGGCTGCCCGCGCTCGTGCGGTCGAGCTGCTCGACCTGGTCGGCATCCCGGCCGCGAGCGACCGGCTCGACGACTTCCCCCACGAGTTCTCCGGCGGTATGCGTCAGCGCGCCATGATCGCGATGGGCATCGCCAACGAGCCGTCGTTGTTGATCGCCGACGAGCCCACCACCGCCCTCGACGTGACCATCCAGGCACAGGTCATCGAGGTGATGAAGACGGCCCAGGAGGCCACCGGCGCGGCGATGATCCTGATCACCCACGACCTCGGGCTCGTCGCTGGCGTCGCCGAGCGGGTGCAGGTGATGTACGGCGGGATGCTGTTCGAGACCGCGGACACCGACACCGTCTACC
>NZ_JBBEBZ010000209.1:0-1804 GCF_040882075.1 Nitriliruptor sp. | reverse complement strand
CCCCCCCTCCGCTCGTCTCTGCTCCTCCGCGCGGCCGGCTGCCCTCGCGGGCCCGTCGGCCCCGGCCGGCCCCCGGCGGCCGGCCACGGCGACCCGGCCGGGGGACCACCGCATGCACCGTCCACCGGTGGCCGTTCGGCACCGCCGCCCCCATCGCAGGGCCAGGACGGGACCCGTGGCGACCTCTACCGTCCCTGCTGGTTCGACCAACTCCCCACACTCAGGAGAACCACATGACCACGCTCCGTTCCTTCCGACGCTCGTCCGCCGCGCTCGTGGCCGCCGGCGCCCTGGCTCTCGGTGCCGGTGCCTGCGCTGACGACGGCGACATCACCACTGAGGACCCGATGACCGAGCCCGCCGACGACGGCGTGGTCGACGACGGCGCCGTGGACGACGGCGCCGTGGACGACGGCGTGGTGGACGACGCTGGTCTCGAGGAGGAGCCGGCCGACAGCTGAGCCGGCTCGCCTCACCGCTCGAGGGGTCGCGCTTCGGCGCGGCCCCTCGAGCGGTCCACACCAGGATCCCGCGTGGACGCGAGGCTGGCACCCAGCTCGCTGGTCGGACGTCGTTCCGCCCCGGATGGGCGCGCGCCGGCACCGGACCGTTTGACAGCCCGCGCGCACCGTCGGTACCGTCCGACCCTGCGCTGCGGCCTCGCCGTAGCGCGGTCCGGGCGCTCCCGCGCCACCTCTCGCTCGAGGATCTCGCGCAGAAGCCCGCGCGCGCTGCACCCCGGACCGTTCACCAGAGGCGGAACGCCCGACCCCGTGGGTCGGACCGAGCCGCCCGGTGGGACCCGCTCGACGCGCCACCGCGCTCCGCCCTCCGGGGTGAGGCGACGGCGGGCCTCGGGGCCCCGCTGCAACGAAACCCGCCCGACGCGCGCCCGCGCGCGTCAGCTCGCTCCAGGCGGGCTTCCACCCCAGATCTCGCGCCACCGCGCACGAGGCGACCCGACGGAGTACTCGAGGATGCCCACCATCCAGCAGCTGGTGCGCAACGGCCGTCAGTCGAAGGCCAAGAAGAACAAGACGCTCGCGCTCAAGGGTTCGCCCCAGCGCCGCGGTGTCTGCACGCGCGTCTACACCACCACCCCCAAGAAGCCGAACTCGGCCCTCCGCAAGGTCTGCCGCGTCAAGCTCTCGTCCGGGATCGAGGTCACGGCCTACATCCCCGGTGAGGGCCACAACCTGCAGGAGCACTCCATCGTGCTCGTGCGTGGCGGCCGCGTGAAGGACCTCCCTGGTGTCCGTTACAAGGTCATCCGCGGCTCCCTCGACGCAGCCCCGGTCCGCGACCGCAAGCAAGCGCGCTCCCGCTACGGCGTGAAGAAGGACAGCTGATATGCCTCGCAAGGGATCTCCCGGCCGCCGCAAGGTCCAGCCCGACGCCAAGTACGGCTCGGCGCTCGTGACCCAGCTGATCAACCGCGTCATGCGCGACGGCAAGCGTTCGATCGCGGAAGCGATCGTCTACGACGCGCTCGCCAACATCGGCAACCGCACCTCGGGCGGCGACCCGATCAGCGTCCTCAAGCGCGCGATCGACAACGTCAAGCCGCAGCTCGAGGTCAAGTCCCGCCGCGTCGGTGGTGCCACCTACCAGGTACCGATCGAGGTCCGGCCGTCGCGTTCGACCACGCTGGCCCTGCGATGGGTGGTCGGGTACGCCCGCATCCGTCGTGAGCACACCATGGGTGAGCGCCTCGCCGGCGAACTGCTCGACGCCTCCAACGGCGTCGGTGCGGCGGTCAAGCGTCGCGAGGACACCCACAAGATGGCCGAGGCCAACCGCGCCT
>NZ_JBBEBZ010000208.1:0-1835 GCF_040882075.1 Nitriliruptor sp. | reverse complement strand
GGTGCGACCGCGGTGGTCACCTGGCGGTGGCGCCAGACCCGGCCGTCGGCGCGACGGAACGAGCCTGCCGAGGTCCACTGATCGCGTCTGTCACGAGTGCTCGTGCAGCCGGGTGAGCAGCGGTCCCGCCGCGACGTGGAGCGGGCGGATGGTCACGTCCGCGCCGGCAGCGATCAGCTGCTGTTCGTGTTCCTCGGTGTCGGCGCTGACCGCCACCTGTCCGGCGTACCCGTGGTGACGGAGCGCCTGGAGGACGTGCAGGTTCGCGTCGAGCGTCCGCAGCGTGCTGACCACCCAACGCGTGTGCTCCAGCGGGAGCCGTTCGGGAAGATCCGGGTCCTCCGCGTCGCCGTAGATGACGGGGACGTCCCACCCCGGTGACTGGACGCTCCGCGGATCGAAATCCACCCCGAGCACCTCGTCGCCTCGGTCGCGGAGCTCCTCGAGCACGGTGCGGCCGAACCGGCCGAGACCGATGATCACGTACTTCGGCTCGTGCGGGACCTCGTCGTCGGGGACCGATGCGCTCGGGTGCGCGCGTTCGAAGATGCGGAGCAACGGCTCGAGCCAACGGTAGAGGGTGTCCGAGCCGTAGATCATGTACGTGGAGGCCGAGATGGTGATGAGCCCCACCGCGGTGACCAGACCGACCACCTCGTCGCCGACCTGCCCGAGGCTGGCGCCGAGCGCGATGAGGATGAGTGAGAACTCACTGATCTGGGCGACCGTCAACCCGGCCTTGAACGACACCTTCTTGCGGTAGCCGAGCGCACCCATGATCACCATGACGATCACCGGGTTGCCGACGAGGACGAACATCGAGAACAGCAGCGCGGGCAGGATCTGGTCGGCCGCGGCGCTGATCTCGAAGCTGGTCCCGAGCTCGATGAAGAAGAACACGAGCAGGAAGTCGCGCAGGGTCGTCAGGCGCCCGCTGATCGCCTCGCGGTAGCTGGACGAGGCCAGGCTCATCCCGGCCAGGAACGCGCCGACCTCCTCGCTGAAGCCGAGCTGCACGGCGATCGTGGCGAGCGCGACGGCGTAGCCCACCGCGGCGAGGACGAGCAGCTCCGACTGCCGCGCGAGCAGGTGGACCACACGGGGGAGCACGTAGCGGGCCAGCAGCACGACGCCCGCGACCAGGGCGGCGCCGCTCACGATGACGCTGACGAACTCGCCAGCGAGGTCCCCGCTGCCGTCACCGACGGCCGTGATGGCGATCATGGCCAGGACCACGCCGATGTCCTGCACGATCAGGAAGCCGAGGGCGATGCGTCCGTGCAGGTCGTCGAGCTCGCGCTTGTCGGTGAGCAGCTTCACGATGATGATCGTGGAGCTGAAGGTCAGGGCGACCGCGATGTAGACCGCGGGGATCGACGCGAAGCCGAGCGCGCGGGCGATCAGGAACCCGAACGCCGAGGTGAAGACGATCTGTCCGAGCCCCGTGGCGAGGGCGACCGGGCCGAGCTGGCGGACGAGCCGGACGTCGAGCTTGAGGCCGACCACGAACAGCAGCAGCGAGATGCCGATCTCGGCGAGCAGTTCGATCTCGCTGGACGAGTCGACGAGCCCGAGCGCCTCGGGGCCGACCGCGATCCCCGCGGCGATGAGGCCGACGATCAGCGGCTGCTTGAGCAGCATCGCCAGGACCCCCGCAGCGATGCAGACCGCTAGCACCGCGGCGACCTGTTCGAACACGCCGTCCACGTGGAGCTCTCCGGTGGTGGGACGGGGACGCTACTCGGCCGGTGTCGAGGCACCCCGATCGGCGCTGCCACCCTCGGTGATGGGCACGGTGGTCAGCTCTCGCAGCGGGTGGCGAGAGCGTCGCCGTC
>NZ_JBBEBZ010000207.1:0-11457 GCF_040882075.1 Nitriliruptor sp. | reverse complement strand
CGCTCCCCGTCGAACGGTCCCCGCAGGCCCTTCCGCGGAAGACGCCAACCAACCTAGACACGAGGTGTGACATCGATCGTCCGCCGGGGTTCCGTGGCCGATCACCCCTCGGCACGGGGAAGGCGCGGCGCAGGGGGAAGGCGCGGGGAAGGAGCGACCGAGGCGGTCAGGCGGCGCCGATCTCCTCGAGCGCCACCTGCCACTTGGTCCGGTCGCGGACCTCGGGGACGGGGTTGCGGTCGGTGTAGACCACCTGGCCGTCGCGGTCGATCACGAACGTCGCCCGGGCGGCGACACCGAACTTCTCCTCGAACACCCCGTAGGTGCGCGCCACATCGCCGTGCGGCCAGAAGTCGCTCAGCAGCGGGAAGTCGAAACCCTGCTCGGTCGCCCACCGCTGGTGGGCCGGCGGGGAGTCCACCGACACCGCGAGGGTCTCGACGTCGTCGTTGCGGAAGGTCTCGATCGAGTCCCGGATGCCGCACAGCTCCGCCTCGCACGTGCCCGTGAACGTCAGCGGGTAGAACACGAGCACGACGGCCTTCTTGCCGCGGTAGTCCGACAGACGGACGGGCTGGCCGGTCTGGTCCTTCAGCTCGAAGTCGGGGGCGACGTCGCCGATCTCGACGCTCACGGGGAGATCCTCAGGTCCGGTGGCGGTCCCGGGTGGACCGGCGCGGGGTGCGGGAAGGTAGCCCCCGTGCTTCGAGGCGCGCGAGCAGCGGGATGGCCGCGATCTTGTCGGCGGTGAGCTGACCCCACCGGATGCGTCCCGGGGGGCGAGGTCCCCGGCGGGGCACCTCGATGACCCGTTCAGGGGTCACGATCAGGTCGAGCCGGACGTCGTGGTCGGAAGCTGGCACCGCCCCCGCCGGGAGCACCTGCACCTCGTGCACGGTGGTGACGACCACGGTGCGGTCGTCGATCATCCCGGCTTCGGACGCGAGCGCGAACTCGAGGTCGGCGAACCCTCCACCCTTGCCGAGCCGGAGCCCGTCCTCGGTCACCGCGACGCACCCGGTGACCACGAGGTCGACCGGTTCGAGGTCCTCGACGGCGACCGTGTGTGCCGAAGCCGATGCCCCCTTGATCGACGATGCACGTCGCGGCGTGTCGGCGAGGTGGTCGGGATCGAGCAGGAAGAACGGGTCCTGCCCGGCCAGGCGCGGCACCGCCATGTAGACCGTCTTGCCGTCCTCGAGCGCCCGCTGCCGGACCGGCCACTGGGGGCTGTCGGGGTTGGCCTTCACCGTGGTCGCGGCGCGCCAGACGTCGGTGTCGCGGAGACGTTCGGCTGCCGCCTCCGCTCCGACGAAGTTCGAGATCC
The DNA here is from genome assembly GCF_040882075.1 of Nitriliruptor sp. Classification (NCBI taxonomy): domain Bacteria; kingdom Bacillati; phylum Actinomycetota; class Nitriliruptoria; order Nitriliruptorales; family Nitriliruptoraceae; genus Nitriliruptor; species Nitriliruptor sp. The sequence goes on along the minus strand of NZ_JBBEBZ010000207.1, from coordinate 10,130 downwards.
GGTGGCGGGCGCCGGGGAAGCGCGTGACCCCCGCAGCCTCGAGCCGGTCCCAGACCTGCGTCCGCAGCTCGGCCTTCCGCGCGAGCAGCTCCGGGTCGCCGCCGGCGTCGCGGGCGTGGTCGCCGGGCGTGCGGGAACTCACCCGGAGAACGCGGTCGGCAGGGCCGGGGGTTCCTCATCCCAGGTGGCGCTGCCGTCGTCGCCGCGCAGGTGCAGCAGCCGCGGCCGCTCCTCGTCCACCACGACGGCGTCCACACCGCGTCGCTCGCGGACGTCCTCGACCCGGTCGAGTTGCTTCTCGAGCTGCCGGCGACGCGTCCCGCTGAGCTGGTCGTAGGTGCGGGCGACCGTCTCGAGCTGACGTCCGAGCTTGTCGACCTCGTCGCTGTAGCGCCCCCACTGGTCGCTGAACCCACCGAGGAGACCGAGGATCTCGTCCGAGGTCCGCTGCAGGGCCAACGTGTCGCAGGACTGGCGGATCACCGCGAGCACCGCGAACAGCGTCGACGGTGAACACAGCACGACCTGCTGCTTGAGCGCCTCGTCGAGCAGGGTGGCGTCCTGCTCGTGCACGTAGCCGTAGATCTGCTCGTTCGGCATGAACAGCAGCACGCAGTCGACGGTGCCGGCCTCGCGGTCCACGTACCCCCGGGTCGACAGCTCCCGGATCCGAGCCTTGACGTCCTTGAGGAAGGCCTTGCGGCACGCCTCGCGGTCCGCGTCCGCATCGCACTCGAGCATGGCGAGGTAGTTGGCCAGCGGGAACTTCACGTCCATGTGCAGGTGCAGGTCGCCGGGCAGCAGGAAGGTGACGTCGGGTCGGGCGCCGTTGGGCAGCGTGCGCTGGGTCTCGTAGTTGACACCGTGCTTGAACCCCGCGGCGCGCAGGACGTCCTCGGCCATCCGTTCGCCCCACTGGCCGCGGGCCTGCGACGAGGTCAGCGCCTCGCGCAGCGCTCCGGTCGTCGCCTGGAGCTCGCCGTGGACCTGCGCGACGCCGCGGAGCTGCTGGGTGACCTGGCCGAGCTGGTCCGCGCGGTCCCGTTCGAGCTGCTGGACGACCTCGGTGATCCGCGTGAGGGTCCCCCCGACCCGCTGCAGCTCGGCGTCGATCAGGGCCTTCTTGCCCTCGAGGTCGGCGGCACCCGATGCGGACCGTGCGTCGAGGCGCTCGCCCGCGACGGTCACGAGGGTGTCGATCGCGTGCTGCAGGTCGACCTGGGACCGTGCGGCCTGCTCCTGCGCGAACCGGTGCTGGAGGTCGAGCATCCGCTGCTGCTGGGCTTCGAGGTCGCTACGGAGCGTCGCGGCGAGGTCCTCGGACCGGGACCGCTGGGCCCGCGTGGCCCACAGGGCGGTCCCGAGGACGGCCACGGTGACGGCCAGCACGGCCAACACGACGGCGGTGACGGTCACGGTTGCCTCCCCGCTCTGCGGCGTCCCACCTCGTCGGTCGAGGTGGTGAACGCACCGTAGGGAGTCGGTGTGACACGACCGAGGAGGCGACCCCGGACGCGTGGGGCGTCAGGCGTCGACGCCAGCCCCGGCGACGTCCTCGTCCTCGTCCTCGTCGCGGTTCGACGCCGCGCCTTCGCCCCAGCCCTCGTCGACCTCGTGCGGGTAGGGCTTGCTCTCGACGAGGTCCGCGGATTCCGGGTCCCACTCGGGCTCGCGGCGGACCGGCTGCACCCCGCTCGAGGGGAAGTCCTCGAGCGGTCCCGAGGGCTTGGCGTCCCACCGTGCGAAGGTCAGCTCGGTCTGCAGGTACAGCGCGAGCAGCTCCGCGGTGGCCACGATGCTGTCGAGGTGGGTGCGTTCGTGCCCGTGGGTCGCGTCGACACCGAAGCCGACGAGCGCCGCGCGGGTCTCGGCACCGGCCTCGAGCGCGGACGCGACGTCGGAGCGGTAGAAGCGGAAGACGTCCCGGTTGGCCTCGATGCCGTGGCGCGCCGCGAGGTCGTGGAGCCGCCGGGTCAGGTGGTAGTCGAAGGGCCCGTGGAGGTCCTGCATCGCGAGCGTCACGCCGGTCTCGGTCGAGTGCTGGCCCGGCGCCACGACGGCGGAGTCGACCGACACCATCTCGGCGACGTCGCTGTAGAGACCGGACGAAGCGCCGTGACCGACCTCCTCGGCGACGGTGATGAGCAGGTGCGCGCCGACCGCGAGCTTCTCCCCGCGCTCGATGACCGCCTTGAAGGCCGCGAGCGCCGCAGCGACACCGGCCTTGTCGTCGAGGTGCCGGGAGGTCACGAACCCGGACCGCGTGATGACGGGGAAGGCCACCTGGGCGACGAAGTCCCCGACCTGGATGCCGAGGTCGCGCAGGTCCTGGGCCGAGCTGACCAGCTCGTCGACGCGCACCTCGACGTGCTCCCAGCCGACGGGTTGGGTGTCGACGTCGTCACCGAAGGCGTGCCCGGAGGCCTTGTTCGGCAGGACGGTCCCGGTGAAGACGTGCTCCGGGTCGTCGGTCAGGATCGTGACGCGGGAGCCCTCGGAGAACCGTGAGCTGTGGGTCCCCACCGGGACGATGGCGAGGCGGCCGTTGTCCTTGAGCTGCTGCACCATGCACCCGATGGTGTCGGTGTGCACCACGATGGCACGGTCCAGGGTGCCCTCCTCGCCGTCGAGGCTGCCGACCATCACGCCGCGCCGCGTGACCTCGAACGGCAGGCCGATCTCCTCGAGCCGCTCCCCCACGTGCTGCATGATCACGTCGGTGCGTCCGGACGGCGACGGGATGCGCAGCAGCTCGAGCAGGACGTCCTTCATCCACTCGACGTCGATGGTCAGCTTGGTGACGGTCACGGGGCGCTCGTTCCACGGCGGTGCGGTGCTTCGGACAAGGTGGCGACCGGGCACCGTACCCGCGACCGCCACGGCCGTTCCGCCGTGCCCGCGGGCCTCACCTCGGGCGAGGCGCACCCGAGGCGTAACCCGAGACGACCGTCCGCCCGACCTCGTCGGCGGTCATCCGGAACACCTCGCCGCCGGTGAGGTGGGCGAGACGCTCCGCGAAGGCCAGCAGCCCCGGCGCGTCCTCGAGCAGGAACACGTCGAGCTCGATACCCGCGCGGGCCAGGCGCATCGCCTCGCGCAAGGTCGCCTCGAGGGTCTCGGGGATCGGCGGCCAGTTGAAGATCGACCGGCCGTCGACGAGGTGGGCGGTCGGTTCGCCGTCGGTGACCATGATCACGCGCTTGACGGGCCGCGGATCGTCGGCGAGCACCCGGCGGGCGAGCAGGAACGCGTGGTGCATGTTGGTGCCGTAGACGCGTTCGAAACCCGCGGCGGCCAGGTCGGCCGGCTGCATCCTGCGGGCGTAGTCGGAGAACCCGATCAGGTGCAACGAGTCCTGCCGGTGGCTGCCCTCGATCAGGGCGTGCAGGGCCAGGGCCATGCGCTTGGCGGGCACGAAGTGGCCCTGGAGCGGCATGCTGAAGGACAGGTCGAGCAGGAGCGCCGTCGCGGTGCGCGGACGGACCTCGGTCTCGGCGACCTCGAGATCGTCGGGGTGCAGGCGCAGCGGGTCGGTGGGCGCCGATCCGGGAGCGGCCGCACGACGCATCACCGCGTTGCGGAGCGTCGGCCCGACGGCGATGGGCTCGCGGTCACCGAACACCCACGGGCGTGTCTGACCGGTCGCCTCGGGGTCGGCGCCGACGGTCCGGGTCGACGGCTCGCGCCGGACCCGGGCCAGCAACCGCGCCAGGGACCGCTGGCCGAGCTGTCGGGCACCGCGCGGCGTGAGCTTGAGCTCGCCGTCCTCGACCCGCATCGCACCGGAGCGTTCGAGCTCGCGTTCGATGGCCTTCAGGGCACGGACGTCACGAACGGCGTCGTCACCGAGGTGGCGCCGCAGTGCCTCCTCGTCCACGTCGTCGAGGGTGGCACCGGGGTGGTCGCCGACCAGGGACCGTTCGAGGTCCTCGAGCTCAGCCACACGGGCGTACGCGTCGACGGCGGCGCTGAAGGGCCCGCTGGCCTCACCGGGCCCGGGCTGGTCCGGCGCGCCGTCCCCGTCGCCGTCGTCGTCACCGGACCCACCCGGGATGCCCTGCGGGAAGGCCGCCGCGATGCTGGCCCCGAGCTGATCGAGCTGGAACTGCAGGTCCACGTCGTCGAACACCTGCCGGGCGAGATCCTCGAGCTGGCGGCGCTGATCGGGAGGCAGCGAGCGGAGGAACGCCGCCGCCTGCGCCGCGCGCTGTGCCATCTCGGCGAGCAGCTCGTCGAGGGTGGCGGGATCGCCCGGCAGGAGGTCAGCGTGGGTGGCCTTGAACTCGGCGAACCGCTGCGGTTCGTCGGCCGGTGGCGTGCCTCCGTTCGCAGCACGTGCCTTGAGCAGGGCGTTCAGGTCACCCAGCATGGCGGCGATGCGCGCCTGATCCTCCGGCGTGATCGACTCGAGGGCGCCGGTCAACGACCGCAGGTGCGCGTCGAGCAGGTCCTTGCGCAGGCGGTCGGCGAGCTGCTCGAAGGCGGTCGCCGCGTCGGGCGAGCGGAAGTCGTGGTCAGACAGGGCGCGGAACCGGCCGGCGGGGTCGGACGGCATCGTGTCGAGGTCGAGCTCGGCCAGCCGCGCGTCCGGGTCGTCGGCCTCCGCGAGCGCCTCGCGTTCGGTGGCCACGATGGTCTCGAGCTCGTCGCAGAGCTGGGCCAACGGACCGTCGTCGTCGAGCTGTCGTTGCAGCGCGCGACGTTGCCGGGCGAGCGACCGTCGGAGCTCGTCGAGCCCGCGGCTGCCCGGCGCACCTCGCTGCTGCAGCTCACGGAGCGCCGCGCGACCGCCCGTACCCATCAGCAGGTCGTCGGCGAGCCCGTCCAGCACCTCCGACACGTCGATCCGGTCACCGAGGGGGTCCTGCGACCCGTCCCAGGCGCCGTACCGCGAGCGCACCACGTCAGGCCCCGTACCGGACGCGTCCGTCGTCCACGTCGTCGCGGTTGAGGCGGCGGCCGAGGTGCAACCCCTCGAGGACGAACTCGACGACCGACGCGGCCACCTCGACGTCGTCGGTGGCGTCCCACCCGCCCCCCTCACCGGGGGCCGGCTCGCCGAGCCGTTCGGTCCAGCGGGCCAACCCCCCGATCCGCTCTCCCAGCCCGGCGAGCACCGCTCCCCCGGACACGAGGTCCCCCGTCTCGACGCTGGTCCCGTCCACCTCGAAGCGCTCGACCAGGGCGCGCAGGTCCTCGCCCCCGAGGTGGCGACGCCACACCGTCAGCACGGCTCGCCGGAGGGCGAGATCGACCACGTCGAGCTCGCCACCTTCGTCGAGCAGGTCGAACTCGATGCGACCGAGGGAGGCGGGCAGGACCGCGCGCAGGTCGATCATCCGTGGGACGGCCAGGCGTGCACCGGTGCGTGCAGCACGGCGGACGGCGCCGGCGACCAGCGTCTCGTGGGCGCCGATCGTGAAGCGCACCGAGACCCCGGACCGCTGGTTCACGTCGGGGCTCTCGCGCAGCAGCCGGACGAGCTCGGCGAGCACCTCGTCGAGGAACCTCGGCACGTGCACAGGCACGTCCGCCGGCGGCGTGGCTGCCTCCGCGAGGACGATGGCGATCTCGTCCTCGATCGTGCGGGGGTAGTGGGTACGGACCTGGGCGCCGAACCGGTCCTTGAGCGGCGAGATGATGCGACCACGGTTGGTGTAGTCGTCGGGGTTCGCGGTCGCCACCAGCAGCACGTCGAGCGGCAACCGCAGCGAGTACCCCCGGATCTGGACGTCCCGTTCCTCGAGGACGTTCAGGAGCGCGACCTGGATCCGTTCGGGCAGGTCGGGCAGCTCGTTGATCGCCACGATGCCGCGGTGGTGGCGCGGGACCAGCCCCCAGTGGATCGTCTCCTCGTCGCCGAGCGTGCGACCCTCGGCGACCTTGATCGGGTCGACGTCACCGATCAGGTCGGCGACCGCGGTGTCCGGGGTCGCGAGCTTCTCCGCGAAGCGGCGCTGGCGATCGATCCACGCGACCGGCAGGTCGTCGCCGAGCTCGTCGTGGCGACGGCGGCAACTGACGCAGGCCGGGTGGTACGGCGAGCAGTTGATCTCGCAGCCGGCGACGACCGGCGCGTGCTCATCGAGCAGCTCGGTGAGCTTGCGGACCAACCGGGTCTTGGCCTGTCCGCGTTCCCCGAGGAGGATCAGATCCTGGCCGGCGAGGACGGCGCGTTCGAGATCGGGGAGCACCGTGTCGTCGTACCCGACGACACCGGTGGTCATCGGGTCACCCGCGCGCAGCCGTGCGACGAGGTTGGCGCGCAGCTCCTCCTTCACGGTCCGGTCGGGGGAACCGCTGGCACGCAGCTGGCCGAGCGTGGTGGCCTGCGGTGCGGCGCTGGTCACGTGGGCACTCCCCTCGGTCCGGCGTCGAGGGTAGGAGGTGCTCACCGACGCCGACGGTAGTTCGGGCCGGCCGGGGCCACGGACGGGGACGCGGACGGGGACGACGGGCCGGCCGGTACCGTCGCGGCACCGAACCGACCTCCACCGAGCGAGGGACCACGCACGTGAACGAGCCGGATGTCCGCGCCGAGGCGGCGTGCTACCTGCACCCGGATCGGCCGGCGTTGACGCGGTGCTCACGGTGCGAGCAGCCCATCTGCGGCGACGATCTCATCGAGGCGCCCGTCGGCTACCAGTGCCCGCGGTGCGCGCAGGGCGGCCAGCCGGTCAAGCGGCTCGCCGACCTCCAGGCGGCGCCCGTCACGCGCGCCCTCGTGTACGCGATCGGCGGCATCTACCTGCTGAGCATGGTGGTCGGATTCGGCGCGCTCTACGAGGTGGGCGCGCTCGTCCCCACCCTGGTGGGTGTCGGCGAGGTCTGGCGCATCGTCACCTCCGGGTTCCTGCACGCGCAGACGCCGCTGCACGTCCTGTTCAACGGCTACCTGCTGTGGGTGCTCGGCCACCAGCTCGAACCGCGGATGCGACCGGCGCGGTTCGTGACGCTGTTCGCCGGCGGCCTGATCGGCGGTGGGCTCGGGGTGGTGCTGCTCAGCTACCTCACCGTCCTCACCCCGCTCGGGACCGTCCCGATCATCGGCGACGTCCTGGCGACCAACCCCTTCGGGCGGACCGTCGGGGCGTCGGGCGCCGTCTTCGGGCTGTTCGGCGCCGCGCTGGTGGCCTACCGCCGCCAGGGCATCAACCCGTGGCGGACCGACATCGGATCGCTGGTCCTGCTGAACCTCGTCATCACCGTCGTCTTCTCCGGCTCGATCTCCGTCGGCGGCCACATCGGCGGTCTGGCCGCAGGCGCGCTCGTCGGTGCGATCCTCCTCCGCGACCGCGGTCCGATGCCGCTGCGGATCGCCATCGGGACGGTCGTCGGGCTCGCGGTCGTCACGGTGGTGCTCGCCCGCGCGATGGTCGCCGGCCTCCTCTGACCCCGCCCCGTCCGAGGATCAGGTCGCGGACGAGTCGAGCTGCTCGATCTGGTACTTGCCGTAGAACGCGACGTCGTCGGCACCGTGGCTGCGCAGCACCTGGCCGAGCTCGGCCTTCTCGCGCTCGCGTGCATCATCGTCGTCCTCGTCGGCAGCGAGCTGGACGCACACGATCGTGGCGCCCTCGCCGAGCCGGTCCTCGAGGACCCGCATCCGCTCGGCCTCGTCACCGAGCACCTTCTGTGCGGCGCGGACGACGGTCTCCTTCACGCCCTCGCCATCGTCCGCGCGGGGAGCCAGGTCGCCATCACCGCCTCGGTGCACGCTGACGGCCTCGTCGGCCACGCCCGCGTCGCGGAGCGCCGAGCGGAGCTCGTCGAGGTCGCGGCCCTCGGGCAGGGCGCCGACGACCTGGTCGGTCGGGTAGACGAACGTGGCATCGCTCACTGCTGGTGCTCCTCGGTCGGGGTATCTCGGTCATCGTCGGCGCGGTGGTCGGTACCGACCGTGCCGGGTTCCCACCCACGCGGGAGCGGGCGGGTCTGGGGGAAGAGCAGGTCGACGAAGCGCTCCGCCGTCGGCTGGGGTTCGTGGTTGGCGAGGCCCGGCCGCTCGTTGGCTTCGATGAAGACGTGATCGGGACCCGACACGTCCGGCACCAGCAGGTCGAGCCCGACGACGGGGATCTCGAGCGCGGCCGCAGCGGCCACGCACGCGTCGGCGAGCGTCGGGTGCAGCTGTTCGGTGACGTCGTGGATGGTCCCGCCGGTGTGGAGGTTCGCCGTCCGCCGGACCCCGAGCGAGACGCCCTCCTCGAGGACCTGGTCCATCCGGTAGCCCTGGTCCTGGATGCAGCGTCGGGTCATCTCGTCGAGCGGGATGGTCGACTCGCCGCCCGTCGCCGACTCGCGTCGCCGCGCGGTCGACTGGACCAGTTCCTCGATGGTGTGCCGACCGGTACCACGGACCGTCGCCGGGCGGCGCACCGCCGCGGCGACGACCTCGCCGCCGATGACGAGGACGCGCAGGTCGTCGCCGTCCGCGATCTCCTCGAGCAGCACGTGGGTCGAGTGGCGCTCCGCGAGCGCCACCGCTTCGCGCAGCTCCTGGGCGTCACGGACCCCGACCGTGATGCCCTGTCCTTGTTCGCCACGGGCCGGCTTGACGACGATCGCGCCGTGCTCGGCGAGGAAGCGATCGTCCTCGATGCTGTCGTCCACGACCCGGCCGCAGGGGACGCGCAACCCCGCGAGCTCGAGCACCCGCCGGGTCACGCGCTTGTCGTCACAGCGGCTCATGGCGACGGCGGTGGTCAGCTCCGACAACGATTCCCGGGTGACCATGGACCGGCCACCGTGGCTGAGCTTCAGGTACCCGCCCTCGGCGTCGAGCACCTCGACGGTGATCCCCCGACGCATGGCCTCGTCGGCGATGATCCGGGCGTAGGTGTTGAGGTCGCCGAGCCCCTCGGTCGGCGACGCGCTGAACAGGCGCTCGTTGATCGGGTTCTTGCGCTTGACGCAGTAGACCGGGACCCGGGTGAACCCGAGCTTCTCGTAGAGGCCGATCGCGGCGTCGTTGTCGTGGACGACCGACAGGTCGAGGTAGGCGCGGCCGCGGGCGTGGAACCGCTCCGCGAGCGTGGCCACGAGCTTCGCGCCGACCCCGGGACGGGTGGTCTGCGGATCGACGGCGAGGCACCACAGCGACGTGCCATCCTCGGGGTCGTCGAAGGCGTGGCGGTGGTCGACCCCCGTGATCGTGCCGATGATCTCGCCGGTCTCACCGTCCTCGGCGACGAGGTAGGTGAAGGTGGCCGTGCGCTGGTTCGCCCACAGGACCTCGGTGGGGGCGGTGACCATGCCGGCCGCCGTGTAGATCCGGTTGACCGCGTCCGCGTCCCGCTCGGAGCGCAGGTCCCGGACGATCACCGCGCGCGACGGGTCGCGAGTCGGACGGTGCCGGTGGAGCCACAACCGGTAGGTGTGGCTCGGGTCGATGAACAGCTCCTGCGGGGCCTTGCTGACCAGCACGTGGGGTTCGCGGACGTACAGGCAGACGTCGCGCCGGCCGGGCTCCTCGGCGGAGACCTGCTGGAGGATGTCCTCGTGCGAGGCGAAGGTCTGGCCGAACAGCAGCCGGCCCCAGCCGCACTCGAGGACGACGTCGGGCCGGACGCCCTCGTCGAGGTGGCTGGGGCGCGCGTCCCACGATCGGGTCGACAGCCCCTCCTCGGCGGCGGGGCGACGCCCGGGCTTGGCGGGCCGGGGCCGACGGCGGTCGGGTTCACCCACGTTCAGGCCGGCCGGATGTCGTGCGACTGCAGCCACAGCTCGAGCAGCGCGAGCTGCCACAGCTTGTTGCCACGGAGCGGGGTGAGCGAGGCGTTCGGGTCCGCGAGCAACGCGTCGACGTAGGCCGGTTCGTAGAGCCCCCGTTCGCGGGCTTCGGGCGCGTGCAGCGCGTCGCGGACGTGGTCGAGGTAGGGCCCCTGGAGGTGCTTGAGCGCCGGCACCGGGAAGTAGCCCTTCGGGCGGTCGATCACCTCGTTCGGGATGACCCGCCGAGCGGCCTCCTTCAGCACGCCCTTGCCCTCGTGCGCCAGCTTGAGCTCGGGTGGGATACGGGCCGCGACGTCGAGCACCTCGTGGTCGAGGAACGGCACGCGCGCCTCGAGGCCCCACGCCATCGTCATGTTGTCGACGCGCTTGACCGGGTCGTCGACGAGCATGATCTG
>NZ_JBBEBZ010000206.1:9200-59777 GCF_040882075.1 Nitriliruptor sp. | reverse complement strand
GGATCGTGGTCTGGAGGTGGTAGTCCACCCACAACCCACCCATCGTGTAGTGCGGGGCCGGGTAGATGCGCATCGGGGTGTAGAAGGGGTCCTCGCCGGTGATGCGCTCGTACATCTCGAACAGGTTGCCGTACTTCTCGGCGATCGCGTCACGGCCGAGGCGCTCCATGGCCTGCGCGAAGTCGAGGTAGACCCCGTTCTTGAGCGGGCCGACCCCCTTGCCCTGGTCGATCTGCTCCTTGGCGTTGCGGGACGCCACGTCACGCGGCACCAGGTTGCCGAAGGCCGGGTACTTGCGCTCGAGGAAGTAGTCGCGCTCATCCTCGGGCACGTCGGCAGCGGCGCGCGTCTCGTCGGGGTCCTTCGGGACCCAGATGCGGCCGTCGTTGCGCAGCGACTCGGACATGAGCGTGAGCTTGGACTGGAACTCGTCCGAGGACGGGATGGCCGTCGGGTGGATCTGGGTGAAACACGGGTTGGCGAACAGCGCGCCCTTGCGGTGCGCCCGCCACGCTGCGGTGGCGTTGCAGGCCATCGCGTTGGTCGACAGGTAGAAGACGTTGGCGTAGCCACCGGTGGCGAGCACGACCGCGTCGGCCGAGTGCGAGGTGATGTCGCCCGTCACGAGGTCGCGGACGACGATGCCGACCGCCTTGCCGTCGACCTTGACCACCTCGAGCATGTCCGAGCGGGTGTGCAGCTCGACGGTGCCCGCCTTCACCTGCCGGGCGAGCGCCTGGTAGGCGCCGAGCAGCAGCTGCTGACCGGTCTGGCCACGGGCGTAGAAGGTCCGGCTGACCTGGGCGCCACCGAAGGAACGGTTGGCGAGCAACCCGCCGTACTCACGGGCGAACGGCACACCCTGGGCGGTGGCCTGGTCGATGATCTCGTTGGAGACCTCGGCGAGCCGGTAGACGTTCGCCTCGCGGGAGCGGAAGTCGCCGCCCTTGACCGTGTCGTAGAACAGGCGGAAGACCGAGTCCCCGTCGCCGTGGTAGTTCTTGGCGGCGTTGATGCCGCCCTGGGCCGCGATCGAGTGGGCGCGCCGCGGCGAGTCGTGGAAGGTGAAGACCTTCACCTTGTAGCCGAGCTCACCCATCGTGGCGGCCGCCGATGCGCCGGCGAGGCCGGTCCCGACGATGATCACCTCGAACTTGCGCTTGTTGTTCGGGTTGACCAGCTTCATCGAGAACTTGTGGTCCTCCCACATGGTCTCGAGCGGACCGTCGGGGACCTTGGAGTCGAGCGGCATCGTGTCAGCTCCCTGTTCGGGCCGGGCGGGTGGCGAGGCGCTCAGGAGACGATCCCGAGCTGCACCGCCAGCGGGAACGACACGTTCCCGAGGGTCACGATCACGGCGAACGCGATCGCGAACGAGCGGCGCCAGTGGTTGAAGCGCCGGTTGTTCCAACCCATGGACTGGAACAGGCTCCACCCGCCGTGGTAGAGGTGGACGCCGAGCGCGAGGTTCGACACCACGTAGAACGTCGCCACCAGGGAGTTGGAGAAGCTGGCGACGAGCCGCTCGTACGGCGTCGCACCCTCCGCTGCCGGGTTGACCCAGTGGAAGGTCAGGTCGGCGAGGTGGTAGAGGATGAACAGCAGGACGATCACGCCGGTCCAGCGCATCGTGCGGGCGGCGAAGTCGGCGGCCACGAAGTCACGCTTCGAACGGTACGACTCGGGCCGAGCACGCCGGTTCATGGCCGTCAGCTGGGCGGCGGCCACGATGTGCAGGATCACCGCGGCGAGCAGCGCGATGCGCATCAGCCACAGCGTCCCGGACTCGGGGACGATCGGGTAGAGCAGCTCGCGCAGGAAGTGGGCGTAGCGGTCGAAGTCCTCCTGACCCTGGTAGACCTTGAGGTTGCCGAGCATGTGCGCGAACACGTAGCCCATCAGCACGATGCCCGTCACGGCCATCACGTACTTCTTGCCGACCGCTGAGCGGTAGAGCTCGACGACGAACGGCGTGCGCCGCGACGTCGAACGCTCGGGTCGGTCCGTGACCTGCTGGGCCATCGATCGGTCCTCCTCGACCTCCACGCGAACGCACCGCGCAGGGTCCCGCTGCTGCTCCGACGAGGCCGGCGTTCGCCCTCACGGGCAGCGTGACGTCCGGCCGTTCGAGCCTAGCAGCGGGTCCCTCCGGCCTCCCTCACCGGGGCGACCGTCGACACCCGATCAGCCGCCGAGGAGCCGGTTGACGGCACGGCCGAGCCGGCCGACCTCCGGGACATCGAAGCCCTCCGGCAGGTGCTCGGAGGCGCGCTCCTGCAGCTCGCGGAGGACCTCGGCCCGCGAGGGGTTGACCAGGGCGACGTCGACGACGCGGACCGTCGGGACGGTCTCGTTGCCGTCCGCCACGGACCGGACGAACGCGGCCCCCTCCTCGTCCTCCCAGATGTCGACCCGCTCGAAGGCCACCTCGTCGCGTTCGAGCCCGCGGATCAGGGCGCTGCAGAACCCGCAGCCGGGACGCCAGTAGACCGTCAGCGGCCCAGCATCCGCGTCCGCGGTGTCGGGGCCGTCGGGTGCGGTCACGGTGTCGGCGCCAGCAGACCGATCGCGTCACGCGCGGCCTGGTAGGTCGGGGCGGCGATGGCTCGGGCGCGATCGGCACCCACGCCGAGCAGACGCTCGACCTCGGCGGGATCGGCGGCGAGCTCGTCGTAGCGCTCGCGGATCGGACGGAGCCGCTCGACCACCGCCTCGGCCACGGCCGACTTGAAGCCGCCGTACCCGTGGCCATCGTGCTCGGTGGCGAGCTCCTCCACCGGACGCCCGGTCACCGCGGACAGGATCTCGAGCAGGTTCGAGACGCCCGGCTTCGTATCCCGATCGTGGACGATGCGCGCGTCGGGGTCGGAGTCCGTGACGGCGCTCTTGATCTTCTTCTCCACCCGCTTCGGCTCGTCGAGGACGTAGACGATGCCCTTCTCGGCCGACGACGACTTGGACATCTTGCGCGCGGGGTCCTGCAGATCCATCACCCGCGCGCCCGCCGGCGGGTGGACCGCCTTCGGCAGGGTGAACACCTCGCCGTAACGGTGGTTGAACCGCTGGCCGATGTCACGCGCCAGCTCGATGTGGTGGCGCTGATCCTCGCCGACCGGCACCTCGTCGGCGTGGTAGAGCAGGATGTCGGCGGCTTGCAGCACCGGGTAGTCGAACAACCCGACCGAAACCGACTCGCGGCCCTCGGACTTCTCCTTGAACTGCGGTTGCTTGCGCAGCTCGCCGAACGAGGCCACACAGTTGAACAGCCAGGTCAGCTCGGCGTGTTCGCGGACGTGGGACTGGACGAACAGGATCGAGCGCTCGGGGTCGATGCCGACGGCCAGCATCGAGGTCGCCAGGTCCACGGTGCGCTGCCGGAGCGTGGCCGGGTCGTGCTCGGCCGGCGAGGTGATCGCGTGCAGGTCCACGACGCAGTAGATGGTCTCGTCCGCCGTGTCCTGCAGCGCCAGCCAGTTGACCCAGGCACCGAGGTAGTTGCCGAGGTGTGGGGCACCGGATGGCTGCATGCCGGAGAAGACACGGGTCACGTCGTTGGCTCTCGTCGCGCGGGGTGGGTCAGGACTCAGAGCATGTCCTGCACGGCGTCGCGCTCCTCCTGGAGCTCGGCGACGGTCGCGTCGAGCTTCTCCTGGACGAAGTCGGACAGATCGAGGCCCTGGACGATCCGGTAGCTGCCTGCACCGTCGGTGGTGACGGGGAAGCCGGAGATCAGACCCTCGGCCACACCGTAGGAACCGTCTGACGGCACGGCCATGGACACCCAGTCGCCGTCGGCGGTGGGCTTGCCGCCGCACCAGTTGGCCACGTGGTCGACCAGCGCGTTGGCGGCCGAGGCGGCCGACGACGAACCGCGCGCGTCGATGATGGCCTTGCCGCGCTGCTGGACGGTGGTCAGGAACTCGCCGCGCAGCCAGCCCTCGTCGGTGATGACCTCGGTGACCGGCTTCCCACCGATACGGGCGTTGTCGACGTCCGGGACCATCGTCGGCGAGTGGTTGCCCCACACGGCGAGGTTGGTGACGTCGGCGACGGGCACGCCGGCCTTCTTGGCGAGCTGCGACTTCGCGCGGTTCTCGTCGAGCCGGACCATGGCGGTGAAGCGGTCGGTCGGCACGCCGTCGGCGTTGGCCGCGGCGATCAGCGCGTTGGTGTTCGCGGGGTTCCCGACGACCGCGACCTTGAGGTCGTCGGCCGCGTTGGCCGCGAGCGCCTTCCCCTGGCCGGTGAAGATCGCGCCGTTGTCCTTGAGCAGGTCGGCCCGCTCCATGCCTGGCCCGCGCGGCTTCGCGCCGACGAGGCAGGCGACGTTCAGACCGTCGAAGGCCACGGCCGCGTCGTCGGTGCACTCGATACCCGTGAGCAGCGGGAACGCGCCGTCGTCGAGCTCCATCGCCACGCCCTCGAGCGCGCCCAGGGCGGGCGTGATCTCGAGCATCCGCAGCTCGATCGGCGTGTCGGGACCGAACATCTGGCCGGACGCGATGCGGAAGACCAGCGCGTAGCCGATCTGCCCGGCGGCTCCGGTGACAGCGACACGGATCGGGGTGCTCATGGCAAGCTCCTGCGGGTACGGGTGTGAGGTCGCAACGAGCCTAGTGTGGACCTGATCACCGTCCCCTCGCCGGACGTCCCCGACCGAAGGGCCACCGTTGCCCGTCCTCGACCGGATCTTCGCCGCGTTCTACGACCGCGTGCTGGCCTCCTCCGAGCGCGCCGGCCTCGCACAGCGTCGACGCGAGCTCCTGGCGGACCTGACGGGCAACGTCGTCGAACTCGGCGCCGGGACCGGCGCGAACCTCGCCGCGTACGGGCCGGGCGTGGAACGGCTCACCCTGCTGGAGCCGAGCGCCGCGATGACCGCACGGCTCCGCACCCGGCTTGCGGACACGCCGGTGAGCGCCGACGTCGAGGTGCTGCGCGCTCCCGGCGAAGCCCTGCCACTCCCGGATGCGTCCGCCGACGCGGTCGTCAGCACGCTCGTGCTCTGCACGGTCAGCGACGTCGACCGGACGCTCGGCGAGGTCGAACGGGTCCTGCGACCTGGAGGGCGACTGGTCCTGCTCGAGCACGTCGCTGCCGACGATCCATCGACGGCTCGCCTCCAACGGGTGTTGCGTCGACCGTGGCACGTGATCGGCCAGGGCTGCAACCTCGACCGCGACCCGCGGGCAGCCCTCGCCCGACGCGGCTGGGATGTCAGCGGGCTGGTCGACGTCCAGCTCCCCATGCCAGCGCCGACGCGGCCGGGTCAGACCGGTGTCGTGACGCGCTGAGGTGTCACGCGTCGAGCCGGAGGGGCAGGTCGAAGAGCGGGAACAGCCGGTCGGTGTCGAGGAAGAAGACCAGGTCGGTGATGCGATCGCCGTCGACGGTGACCACCTGCAACGCCCAGGGTGTGAACCCGCCGTCGGGGCTCGGTTTGTACTGCCCGTAGGCCGGTCGGCCGTTCGCCCGCGTCGCCACGATCCGCGACCCCTCGCAGGCCGCTCCCGGCCCGGCCATCCACGCCGCGACCTCCTCCGGTCCGCGCAGCCACAACGCGAACGGCGGCATCGACATCGTCGCATCCGCGGTCAGCAGGGAGGTGAGCGTTCCGAGGTCGTAGCGCTCGAACGCGTCGACGTACCGCTCGAGGAGCGCGAGCTGCGACGGGTCGAGATCAGCGGCCGGTGCGTCCTCGCTGACGCCGCGCTCGGCGAGGGTCGCCCGCGCCCGCTGCAGCGCGCTGTTCACGCTCGGCACGGAGGTTGCGAGCAGCTCGGCGACCTCGGTGGCGCGCAGCCGCAGCACCTCGCGCAGCACCAGCACCGCACGCTGGCGAGGCGGCAGGTGCTGCAGCGCGGCGGCGAACGCCAGCCGGATCGACTCACGCGCGACCGCGAGCTCGGCGGGATCGCCCTCGGCCGGCAGCACGCGGCCGTCGGGCGCCGGCTCCAACCACACGTACTCGGGCAGGGCCGGGCCGGGCTCGTTCGGCCGGACGGCGGCGGGGCCCATGTCCACGGGTTGGGCTCGGCGCTGACGCCCCGCCAACGCGTCCATGCAGACGTTGGTGGCGATGCGGTACAGCCAGGTCCGGAGCGACGCCCGTCCCTCGAAACGGTCGTGGCTCCGCCACGCGCGGACCATGGTGTCCTGCACGGCGTCCTCGGCCTCGAAGCTCGACCCGAGCATGCGGTAGCAGTACCCCGTCAGCTCGCGGCGGTGGGCCTCGAGCGTCCGCTCGAGCTCCTGCCCGGTGACGGGCGTCGTCGCGACGGTCACGCTCACGTGCACCTCCCCACCAGCCCCCGGCGCGTCCGCCGCGCACACCGACCGACCGTAGGGCGGCGGTGCGACCCCGACCAGCGCCCCGCGCGACCGGCGAGCGTCCGGGGACCGTCAGCCGCGCGCTCTACTCCGGCGCTTCGAGCCCGCGGCGACGCCGCGCGGCGGTCAGCGTGTTCTGGAGCAGCATCGTGCGGGTCATCGGACCGACACCGCCGGGCACCGGCGTGATCGCCCCCGCCACCTCCGCCACGGCCTCGAAATCGACGTCGCCGACCAGCGACCCGTCGTCGGCGCGGTTGGTCCCGACGTCGATGACGGTGGCACCCGGCCGCACCATGTCCGCGGTGACGAGGCCCGCTCGACCGACCGCAGCCACCAGCACGTCCGCTGTCCGACACACGGCCGCGAGGTCGCGGGTCCGGGAGTGTGCGAGCGTCACCGTCGCGTCGCGCCCCTTCAGGGTCAGCATGTTCGCCAACGGACGGCCGACGAGGTTCGACCGCCCGATGACCACGACGTTCGCACCGACCGTGTCGACGCCGGCGTGCGCGAGCAGCTCGAGGACCCCGTACGGCGTGCAGGACAGGAACGTCGGGTCACCGATCGCGAGCCGGCCCGCCGTGTACGGGTTCAGCGCGTCGACGTCCTTGTCCGGCGAGATCAGCTCCTGGATCCGACGCTCGTCGAGGTGGTCGGGGAGCGGCAGCTGGACCAGGATGCCGTCGATCTCGTCGGCGGCGTTCAGCTCCTCGACCAGGGCGTCGAGGTCCGCCTGCGAGGTGTCCGCCGGCAGCTCCACCATCCGGGAGGCGATCCCGACCTCCATGCAGTCGCGGTGCTTCATCCCGACGTAGATGCGGGACGCGGGGTCGTCGCCGACCAGCACGGCGGCCAGCCCGGGGATCACGTCGTCGTCCGCCCGCATCCGCGTCACCTCGTCGGCGATGCGGCCCCGTAGCTGGCGGGCCAGCTCCTTGCCATCGATCAGGTCGGCGGTCATCGGGGCTCCTCCGAGCGGGTGGGTCTGGACTCGTGCCGGAGCGGTGCTAGTGGCGGAAGTGGCGCCGGCCTGTGAAGACCATGGCGATGCCGTGCTCGTCGGCGGCGGCGATGACCTCGTCGTCGCGGACCGAGCCACCCGGCTGGACGATGGCGCGCACCCCGGCGGCGGCAGCAGCATCCGGACCGTCACGGAAGGGGAAGAACGCGTCGCTGGCGAGCACGGACCCGGTGTGCCGGTCACCCGACCGCTCGACGGCGAGACGGACCGAGTCGACCCGGCTCATCTGCCCGGCGCCGCACCCCACCAGCTGGCCGTCGTGGACAAGGACGATCGCGTTGGACTTGGTGTGCTTGGCCGCGGTCCACGCGAAGTGCAGGTCGGCCATCGTGTCCTCGTCCGGCTCGACGGCGCCGGCGACCCGCCACTCGTTCCACGGCTCGGCACCGACGTCGAGGTCCTGGACCAGCAAGCCGCCCGACACGCTGCGCAGCTGACGACCCGTGCGGGGACGTGACGCGTCCATCATGGCCAGGATGCGAAGGTTCTTCTTGGTCCGCAGGACCTCGAGCGCCTCCGGTTCGAACCCCGGGGCGATGACGACCTCGGTGAACACCTCGACGATCCGCTCGGCCGTCGCCGCGTCGATCCGGCGGTTGGCGGCGACGATGCCACCGAACGCGCTGACCGGGTCGCCCTCGAGCGCGCGGAGGTAGGCGTCCTCGATGCTCGCCGCGATCGCGTACCCGGCCGGGTTGGTGTGTTTGATGATCGCCACACACGGATCGTCGAGGTCGACAGCCATGTTCCAGGCGGCGTCGGTGTCGAGGATGTTGTTGTAGGACAGCTCCTTACCGTGGAGCTGCTCGGCATCCGCGATCCCCGCGGCCGCGAGCGATCCGGTCTCGTTCACCGGCAGCGGGATCCGGTACAGGGCCGCCCCCTGGTGCGGGTTCTCGCCGTACCGCAGGCTCGACACCTTCGGCAGCGCGAGACCGAGCTGGTCCGGGAAGGGTTCGTCACGTTGGAACCAGGCCGCGACCATCGTGTCGTACGCGGCGGTGTGCTGGAACGCTTTGGTCGCGAGCTGTCGGCGGGTCGCGGCCGCCACCCCACCGTGCTCGTCGAGCTCGGCCAGCACGCCGTCGTAGTCGGTCGGATCGACGAGCACCGTGACCGAACCGTGGTTCTTGGCCGCAGCCCGGATCATGGTCGGCCCGCCGATGTCGATCATCTCGATGACGTCGTCGGCGCCGGCGCCCGACCGCACGGTCTCCTCGAACGGGTAGAGGTTGACCACGACCAGGTCGATGGCGTCGACCTCGAGCTCCGCGAGCTCCGCCACGTGGGCGGGGTCGGTGCGATCGGCGAGGATCCCCGCGTGGACCCGGGGGTGGAGGGTCTTGACCCGACCGTCGAAGCACTCGGGGAACCCGGTGACCTCGGCCACCTCGGTGACCGGGACGCCGGACTCCCGGATGGTCGCCGCGGTCGAACCGGTCGACACGATCGTGATCCCGCGGTCGTGCAGGGCGGCAGCGAGGTCGGCGACGCCCGCCTTGTCGAAGCAGCTGACGAGCGCGCGACGGACGGGGGTTGCGGCGTCGCTCACGGGTGGCTCCTCGGGCGGGGGCGCGGGTCGCGCCGGGCGGGTAGGTCGGCGGATCAGGTGGGGCGCACGCGCACGTGGCGGCCGGCCACCTCGAGCCGCCCCTGGCACAGCAGCTTGACGCAGGCCGGCAGCAGCTCGTGTTCGACGTGCTTGATGCGCTCGTGCAGGGAGGTCTCGTCGTCGTCCTCACGGACCTCGACCGCCCGCTGGGCGATGATCGGACCGTGGTCGACCTCCTCGTCGACGAGGTGGACCGTCGACCCGGTCAGACGCACCCCGTGTTCCAGCGCGTCGCGCACCGCGTGAGCACCGCGGAAGGCGGGCAGGATCGATGGGTGGGTGTTGATGACCCGGTCGGGCCACCCGCTGAGGAAGGCCCCCGACAGGATCCGCATGAAGCCGGCGAGGACCACCGCATCCGGCCGGTGCTCCTCGATCCGCCGGCGCAGGGTCGTCTCCCAAGCCGCACGGTCCGGGTGGTCGGCCAGCGGTTCCACGACCGTGGCGATCCCCGCGTCGTCCGCGCGCTGGAGGCCGCCGGCATCGGGGCGGTCCGATGCGACGACCACCACCTCGCCCCCGAAGTCCGGGTCCTGCGCGACGGCCGACAGCAGCGCGGCGAGGTTCGTCCCCGACCCCGACACCAGCACGGCCAGCCGCATCGGCGCGGACGGCGACACGGGCGCTCCTGACGATGGACAGCGGACGGGTCCGGCGGCGATCGGAGCGAGGCACGGACCGCGGTGGCTGGACGGCGGCGGAGCCTACCGCCCGGACGTCGCTCGCCCACCTCGGAGCCGGAGCCGTGCGCCCGTCCGCGAACGCCCGCCGGCGCCTGGACACCACGAGGTGGACGACACCGCGGAAGCACGACGTAGGGTGCGCGGCGGTCGCCGCCGGGGTCGCGGTGACCGGACCTGGTGCGGAGGAGGGTACGAACGTGCGCCCTCACCACCATCCCGTCCTGGCCTCGCTCGGCCGCGGTTCTGGCGTCGCCGGGGCGGTGGCGGCGCTCGCCGGGGTGTTGGCGGTCGTCGCACTCGCCCTGCCGTGGCACGAGGCGACGGCGGAGCTGGCCATGCTGGGGGTCGCCGAGGACCGCGCCGTCGCCACCATCCCCGGGTGGTCGACCGTGGCCGGGTGGGTGGCAGCCGTGTCCGGCGCCGTCGCGGTCGGGCTGGGCGTGGCGCTCGCGATCGACCGGCACCCCGGGTGGACCCGACCGTGCCTGCTCGCCGCGACCGCCGCGCTGGTCGTTTCCGGGCTCGTGGCACAGCTGCGCCGTCCGACGCTCGAGCGGTTCCCGGACGGTGCCGGCGCCGTCGCGGAACTACGCGCTGTCGCCGGCGACCTGCCCCGCGGTGTGGAGCTGACGCTCGCCGTGCGACCCGGGCCGGCGGCTGTCGCGGCCCTGGTGGCCGGCCTGACGCTCCTGGTCGCCGTGGCCGCAGCCCGCGATCTCGACCAGCGCTGAGGTCACCCGCTACGAGCGCCCCTGCTCGGGAGGACCGTCACCGTCCAGGACCTGGCGTGCCAGCGCCCGGGCGTCTTCGAGTCGCGTCGCATCGACGTAGAGGCGGGTCCCCCAGTCGCCGAGGAAGAGCGTCCGGCCCCACCGCCCGCTCTGCTTGAACCACCACACGATGCCAGCCTCCTCGAGCAGTCCCGCGATGCGGTCCGCGTTCTCGTCGGTGAACTGGCCGAGCTCGACGGTGCGGATATCCGACACGGGAGGCTCCGATGGCGTGTGCGAGCCGACGGTACCGAGGAGGTACCGGAGTGTTCCGGCTGGCCGGTCAGCAGCCTGGCTGGAGCCCGACTCACCAGCCGGTGACCGCGCCCTCGCAGCGAGGGTCGCTGCCGCCCTCGTACCCGTCGGCGGTCACCCGCAGGGCGTGGGCGTGCCCGCTGAGGTGCTCGAACGGACCGATGTCCCGGACCTCGTGACCGCGCTCACGCAGACCGTCCGTGACGGCTCGCGGCGCACGGGATTCGACGGCCACGCTGCCATCGCCGACGTCGACGGTGAACCGAGGCGCGTCGATACCGGTCTGGAGGTCCTGCCCAGCATCGATCCACCGCCGCAGCAGCTGGGCGTGGATCTGCGCCTGGCCGTCACCACCCATCGTGCCGAACACGAGGTCGGGAGCGTCCTCGTCCGTGACGGTCATGCCGGGGATCAGGGTGTGCATCGGCCGGATCCCGGGCGCCACGACGTTCGGCTCGTCGGGCGGTCCCTCGAGGCGCAGGTGCGCACCCCGGTCGTGGAGGCCGAAGCCGTAGCTCGGCACGACGACCCCGGAACCGAAGCCCACGAAGTTGGACTGGATCAACGACACCACCAGACCGTCGGCGTCACCGGCGCAGAGGTAGGCCGTGCCGCCGGGTGAGGGCCGCACGAGCTCGATGGGCGCGGCCCGGTCCCCGATCTCGCCGTGCAACGCATCGAGCCGCGACGGGTCGAGCAGTGCAGCCTCGGTGGTCCGCATGGCCCGCGGGTCGCCGAGGTGGTGCTGCCGGTCGCGCAGGGCGAGTCGGACCGCCTCGACCTCGTCGTGCCAGGCACGTCCGGCCTCGCGGTCGGTGTCGTCGGCCGGCCGCGGTGCACACCGGTCGAGGATGCCGAGCGCGGTCAGCGCCGTGACGCCCTGCGTCGGCGCCGGCAGCTCGAGGACCGTCCGGTCACGGAACCGGCCGCGGAGCGGTGCGACCTCCTCGACCCCGTGGTCGGCGAGGTCCGCGGCGGTCATCGTCGAGCCGTGGGCCTGGAGCACCTCGACGATCCGCTCGCCGATCGGGCCGCGGTACACGGCATCCGGACCGTCCTCGGCCACGATCCGCAGCGTCCGGGCCAGCTCAGGTTGGACGAACCGCCGGCCTGCCCGCATCACCCCGTAGGTGGTCTCCCACCCGGGCTGCTCGGCGAGGACCGGGCGGGCACGGTCGACGTGCACCTGGGCGTGGGACGAGACGGGGAACCCGTCCTCCGCCAGCGCCACCGCTGCCGACGCCACGTCACCGAACGAGCGGGAGCCCCAGCGGTCGAGCAGGTGCGCCCACCCCGCCACCGCGCCCGGGACGGTCACCGGCAGCGCACCGAACGTCGGCATCCCGTCGGTCCCGGGCAACCGGACGACGCTGCCGTGCCCGGCCTCGATGGCGCGACGCAGCGCGGTCGGCGTCGCACCGCCGGGCATCGCCCCCACCGACAGGACGCCGGTGGCCGCACCGTCGTGCACGATCGCCAGGAGATCGCCGCCGACACCGCAGTGGTACGGGGTCACGACCGCCAGCACCAGGTTGGCGGCGACCGCGGCATCGACGGCGTTCCCGCCCGAGGCAAGGACCCGGGCCCCGGCCGACGAGGCGAGGTGGTGCGGGGACGCGACCGCCCCGCGTGGGAACCAGCGGCTCGACACAACGTGCTCCAGTCCGTCGATGGTCGCGGCAGGAGCCGAGGCTAGGGCGAGGGCGCCGGGAGCCGACGAAGCTGGACGCTGGAGTGCCGCCGAGCACGCGGGTTCCGTTCCTCCGACCGCGGTAGGAGGTCCGCTGCTAGCGTCGCCTGATGGTCCCACCCGCTCGGAGGTGCACGTGACGCAACCGTTGGTCGCCGTCGAGGGCGTGGACAAGTGGTTCGGTGATCTGCACGTGCTGCAGGACATCAACCTCGAGGTCGCGCCGCAGGAGGTCGTCGTCGTCATCGGGCCGTCCGGGTCCGGCAAGTCGACGCTGTGTCGCACGATCAACCGGCTCGAACCGGTCGACGAGGGCCGCATCCTGATCGATGGCGAGCCCCTCCCCGCCGAGGGCAAGGCGCTCGCCACCCTCCGCGCCGACGTCGGCATGGTGTTCCAGTCCTTCAACCTGTTCGCGCACAAGTCCATCCTCGAGAACGTCACGCTCGGCCCGATCAAGGTCCGCGGCAAGAGCAAGACCGACGCCAAGGCCCGCGGGATGGAACTGCTCGAGCGGGTGGGCATCGCCAACCAGGCCGACAAGATGCCGGCGCAGCTGTCCGGTGGGCAGCAACAGCGTGTGGCGATCGCCCGGGCCTTGGCGATGGACCCGAAGGTGATGCTCTTCGACGAGCCCACCTCGGCGCTCGACCCCGAGATGATCTCCGAGGTCCTCGACGTGATGCTCGAGCTGGCCTCCGAGGGCACCACCATGATCGTCGTGACCCACGAGATGGGGTTCGCCAAGTCCGCCGCGAGGCGCGTGGTGTTCATGGACGAGGGCCGGATCGTCGAGACCGCGACCCCGGACCGGTTCTTCAACGATCCGCAGACCGAACGGGCCCAGGACTTCCTCTCGAAGATCCTGTCCCACTAGATCCTGTCCCACGAACTGTCCCAGGCTCGGCGGCACGGGGGCGCCGAGCACCGAGAACCACCAACGTCGTGGAGAACCGCGACGAGACGGAGGAAACAGATGCGCACCTTCACCAAGCACCGACGGCTCATCGCCGCCGCTGCGTCGCTCGCGCTGCTGGCCACGGCCTGCGGCGATGACGGCGGCGACGATGGCGCGGAGGACGGCGGCGACGCCGAGGCGACCGCCGAGGAGGGCGAGTTCGAGGAGGGCTCGACCATGGCCGCCATCCAGGAGGCCGACGTGCTCCGGGTCGGCGTGAAGTACGACCAGCCGCTGTTCGGCGTCCAGACCCCTGGCGGGGTCGAGGGCTTCGACGCCGAGATCGCCCGCCTCATCGCGGAGGGCATCTGGGGCGAGGGCGGCGCCGACAACGTCGAGTTCCAGGAGGCCGTGTCCGCGAACCGCGAACCGTTCCTCCAGCAGGACACCGTCGACATCGTGGTGGCGACCTACACCATCAACGACGAGCGCAAGGAGCTCGTCGGCTTCGCGGGTCCGTACTACGAGGCCGGCCAGGACATCATGGTCGCCAAGGGCAACCCCGAGGGCATCGGCGGCGTCGAGGACCTGACGGGCAAGACCATCTGCTCGGTCGAGGGTTCGACCTCGCTCGACAACATCAACGAGATGGTCGAGGACCCCGAAGAGGTCATCGCGCTCGACACCTACTCAGCCTGCGCCGAGGAGCTCGCCCAGGGCCGCGTCCAGGCCGTCTCGACCGACAACGTGATCCTCATCGGTCTGATCGATGAGCGTCCGGACGACTTCGAGCTCGTCGACAACCCGTTCACCGAGGAGCCCTACGGCATCGGCGTCCAGCTCGAGGCCGAGGACTTCCGCGACTGGATCAACGACCGTCTCGAGCAGCTCTACGAGTCCGGCGAGTGGGAAGCCGCGTGGGACGCGACCGCAGGTGTGGTCGTCCCGGCCCCCGAGCCGCCGGCCGTCGACCGCTACTGAGCACCACCTCGTTCCGGGGCGCCGCACCTGCCGCGCCCCGGAACGGCGCTGGAACGACGCACATCGAGGAGGTGAGCCGTGGCCCTGTTCGAACTCGCGAGCGACAACGCCGATCTCCTGGTCGCGCTCACCCTCGAGACGTTGCGCCTCGCGGTGCTGTCCTACGCGCTGGCGTTCGTCATCGGCGTGGTCATCGCCGGCATGCGGCTGTCCCCCGTCCCGGTGCTGCAACGGGCCGGGTCGCTCTACACCTCGTTCTACCGCAACCTGCCGCTCCTGGTCCTCGCCATCCTCTTCTGGGTCGGTGGCGGCCGGGCCGGGTGGCCCTTCGGTCGTACCGACACCGTGATCCTGGTGCTCGGCATGTACACCGGCGCTTACATCGCTGAAGCGTTGCGGTCGGGGGTCAACGCGGTGCCGCTCGGCCAGGCCGAGGCCGCCCGAGCGATCGGTCTGGGCTTCACGGGCGTGGTCGGCCGCGTCGTCCTGCCGCAGGCCATCCGCACGGTCGTCCCACCGCTCGGCAACCTCTGGATCGCCAACCTCAAGAACACCTCGGTGTTCCTGGTCATCGGTATCAACGAGCTGACCCGCGGCGCTCGGAACATCGGTCAGGCGAACGCGGACTTCCCGTCCGCCTTCCTCGTGATCGGCTTCATCTACATCGTGCTGGTCTACGGCTCTGCCCAGCTGTTCAAGCTGATCGAACGTCGCGTGGAGATCGCCCGATGAGCGCCTCCGTCCTGACCGAGGAGCTCGGCCCGCGTGGCCGCGCTCGGGTGCGCTACGCCACGATCGCCGCCTCGATCGTCCTGGCCGCCTTCGTCGGGATGATCCTGTACCGGCTGTACGCCGAGGGGCAGTTCGCGCCGCGGTTGTGGTCCCAGTTCGTCGACTTCGACGCCGGCTGGCCGAGCTTCCTGGTCGCCGGGTTGTGGGACACGTTGCGCGCCGCCGTGGCCGTGATGGTCCTGGCCTCGATCATCGGCCTGTTCCTCGCGCTGGTGCGTCTCTCGCCGAGCCGCCCGTTCCGGTTCCTGGCGGGGCTCGTCATCGACGTCTTCCGCGGCCCACCGGTGCTGCTGTTCATCTACTTCTCGTTCTTCGCGTTGCCGCAGTTGCTGCCCGCCGGGCTCGGGAACACGATCTCGCGCAACGCCCTGTACGCGCTGATCATCGGCCTGACGCTCTACCACATGGCCGTCCTGGCCGAGGTCTTCCGGGCCGGCATCCTCTCGCTCGACCGTGGTCAGCGTGAAGCCGCCCTCGGGGTGGGGATGACCGAGGGCAAGGCCATGCGCCTGGTGATCCTGCCGCAGGCGCTCCGGCGGATGATCCCGACGATCGTGGCGCAGTTGGCCACGATCACCAAGGACACCTCGCTCGGGTTCATCATCGGGTTGTCCAGCGACCTCACCGGCCGCGGACGGGCGTTCGCGCAGGGCTCACCGATCAACGACCTGCAGACCTGGGTCGGCGTCGGGGTCCTGTACTTCATCATCATCTGGGGGCTCTCGCGCCTCGCGCGACGGCTCGAGGTCGTGCAGCGCGCCAAGCTCGGTGCCGGCGCGATCGACGTCGCGGGTGAGGCCGATCTCGGCGCTCTGGCCGAGGCTGCGGAGGAGGACGTGGCGCGCGCCGCACAGGGCGACGCCACGAAGGGCTGACCTCGCTGCCACGTGTGGCTGGTCAGTCCGTCCGGAGCGAGCGCAGGACGGCTGCTGCGGTCTCCTCGCCGCTGCGGACCGCGCCCTCGAGGTACCCGGTCCACGCCGTGGCGTGCTCGGTCCCGGCCCAGTGGATGCGGCCGACAGGTCGGCGGAGAGCGGGGCCGAGCTGGGTCCACACCCCGGGCGGCAGGTGGCCGCCGTAGCAGCCACGTGAGTACGGCTCGGTCGTCCAGTCGCGCTCGACCACCGCCACCGGGTGAGCCGCAGCCGGGCCGATCATCCCCGCCAGCCTCGCGGCCACGGCGGCGTGACGCTCCTCGGCCGGCGCGGGTCCCCAGCGCAGCGCGTCGACGCCCTCGATGAAGGCGAGCAGCACGCCGCACGACCCGTCCGGCGGCGAGTTGTCGAAGACCACCTGGGTCACCGGGCCGTCGGAGAGCGCCTGGCCGGACAGGCCATCCTCGCGCCACCACGGCCGGTCGTAGACCAGGTGCAGCTTGATGACCGCTCCCATCGGTACCCGCTGGGTCAGCAGGTCGCGGTCGGCCGGGAGCGCAGGGTGGTAGGCGATCCGGCCCGCCAGGGTGGGAGGCAGGGCGACGACCACCTGGCGTCCCCGGAGGCGCTCGCCGTCGACGCTCTCGACGTCGACCCCCCGGTCATCGGTGTGGATGGCTCGGACGGGTGTGTCGAGCCTCACCGACGGGTCGAGCTGATCCGCCAACAGTTCGGCGATGCGCGCCGTTCCGCCGACGACCCGGTCCTGCTGCGCTCCGCCGGTGGTGTCGATCAACGTCTCGACCGAACCGGCCTGCCGCACGTAGGTGAGCACGTGCAGCAGCGACAGGTTCGCCGCTTCGGTCGCGAACACCGCGCGGGCGAACAGCCGCCAGAACGAGCGTGCCGCGCGGGTCGGGTGCCGCGCGACCCAGGTCTCGAACGTCCGGGCATCGAGGTGCTGCGCGTGCCGAGCGGTCCAGGGTGCAGCCGGGTCGACGCGGCCCGCCTGGCGGTGGAGGCGGGCCATCGAGGCCGCGAGATCGGCGAGCCCGAAGCCGCCGAGCGGCGGCGTGTCTCCGGTGAAGGTGCGTCGGTCGCCGCCGAACTCGAGGACGTGCTCGCCCTCGTCGTAGGTCGGGAACGTCGACAGCCCGAGCTCCTCGAGCAGCGCGTACATCCGCGTCTGTCCCGGCCCGATCCACTGGCCCCCGAGCTCGATCGGCTGGCCGTCGGGGAGCCGTCCATGCTCGGTCCGACCGCCGACCCGGTCGCGTGCCTCGACCACCTGCACGCTGACACCGGCCGCGGCGAGCCGGCGGGCGCACACGAGTCCCGACAGCCCCGCGCCCACCACCACGACGTCGACGCTGTTCACCGACGCCTCCCGCTCGTTGGGCCGGCAGCGTAGACGCCCGCGTCCGCGGTGGTTGCCCTCAGAGCCACGGCCGTCGCGTGCGTCGGTGTCGCACCCGCGACCTACGGTCGACCTCGTCGACATCCATCACCGGGGGCGGTGAGGAGCCGCCCGCGTGGGAGCGCGCCGCTACACCGACCAGCAGTTCCGCGACGCCGTCGCCGACCCCGAGGTCCGGACCATCGCCGACCTCTGCCGAGCCCTCGGCATCGTCCCGAGAGGCGGCAGTTACGAGGTGGTTCGCAGGGCCGCCGACCGTCTCGGCGTCGCGGTTCCACCCGTCCGCCAGCGTGTCGCGTCCGTCCCGATCGACGACGTTCACCTCCGGACAGCCGTCGAGGGCAGCAGATCGATGGCAGCTGTGCTCCGCGAGCTGGGACTTCCGGATGCAGGGGGGACGCGGGCCCGGGTCGCAGGAGCCATGACGAGGCTGGGTCTCGACACCTCGCACCACACCGGCCAAGCGTGGAGCCGAGGGCAGCCGGTCGACTCGACCTCCTGACGCGAGCTGACGTACTGTTGAACCGAACGCGGACGTGGCGCAGCGGCGACGCAGGGTCCTTAAAAGACCTGGAGCTTCGGCTCTTGTGGGTTCGAATCCCACCGTCCGCACGAGTCCACATCGAGCGAAGCCCACGTGCTCGTCGAGCAGCCGGTCACGCCGATCCTGCACATCGCGGTCGCCACCGAGTGGGAGGCCGCGGGGTCGAGCTACGCGCCACCGGCGTTCACCGAGGACGGGTTCGTGCACTGCTCGGCGCCGCACCAGATCGCCACGGTGGCCGACGCGCGGTTCGCCGGTCGTGAGGACCTGGTCGTGCTCACCATCGACTCGACCCGGCTGACGGCGCCGGTGGTGTGGGAGGACCTGGCCGACGAGGGGCAGCAGTTCCCGCACGTCTACGGCCCGATCGACCGCACTGCGGTGCTCGAAGCGCGGCCCTACCGGCCTGGCCCCGACGGTCGCTTCCCGCGGCCGCTCTGACCAGCCGGCGTCGAGCGAGACCGGAGCTCAGGCCGGCGGCACCTCGCCCTGGTCCGGGGTCCCGGCATCGGTCGCCCGGTCCTCCGCGGTCAACCGCACCAGCGGCCCCCCACCGAACTCGATCGGCGGTTCGGCCCCGACCGACCGCCACGCGGCCGGCGGGATGCCGAGGTCGGCGAGGTAGAGGTCGCCCACGTAGGGCGCCACGATGCGCGGCGTGAGACCCACGGTCGGCGCGCCGAAGGCGACCGTCACGTCCGCCGTGACGCAGGCGCCTCGGAGCCCGACGTCGGCGCCCATCCCCGACGGCAGGTCGAGCGCGACGACCGCGACGTCGTGCCGCCGCAACCACGTGACGACCCGGGCCGGGAGGTCACGCAGCGGCGGCTCGCCGCCGATGCCGAGCAGGGCGTCAACGACGACCTCACCCGGTGGCCGGTCGTCCCCGAGCTCCTCGGCAACGACGCGCACGACGTCCACACCGGCGTCCTCGAGCACCCGCGCCGCGTCCGGCGAACGTGGTTCACCGACGAGCAGCACCTCGACGTGCGCCCCGGCGGTGCACAGCAGACGTGCCGCGACCATGCCCGCCCACCCGTTCGACGACGGGCCCGCGAGCACCGTCACGGACCGGTCCGTGAGCGACCCCACGAGCAGACGTCGGACGGCGTGCGCGGCGCCGCGGCCCGCCTGCTCGGCTCGGGCCGCGGCGTCCACGCCACGCTCGTCGAGCCACGCGCGGACGCCGCGAGCCTGCTGCTGCGTGACGTGCGTCACCTCGCCTTGGGGCACCGACGGCAGGTCCCCGTCGAGCCGTGCGCGACGCTCCCACGCCGGCACCTGCTCCCACGGCCTGGCGGCGAGGTCCTCGCCGAGGTCCGCCGGACCGAGCCCGTCGTTCCACCCCGGTAGCGCGGTGTCCAGCAGCAGCGCGAGCACGATCGCTGTCGCGCCCCACAGCAGGTCGTCCTCGAGCTGCCAGGCCCACGCCGACCCCTCGAGCGAGAGCGGGGTGTGACGCCACCGGTCCCGGTCGAGCAGCTGGGTGAGCGGCACGTGGAGGACCTCGTCGACCTCCCACGGGTTCTCGATGAGCTCGTGGCGTTCGTTCCAGCGGGCCAGCACCGGGACGACCCAGAACCGGGACGGCGGGATGTAGAAGGTCGGGCCGCGACCGACGACCTCGACGGTGTCCGGCCGAAGGGCGACCTCCTCCTCGGCTTCGCGGACCGCCGCCTGCTCGATGCTCTCGTCGGCGTCCAGCCGACCGCCGGGGAAGGACAGCTGCCCCGGGTGCGAACGCATATCCCGCCGGCGGCGCGTCAGCACCACGGTGGGACCGTCGGAGGTGTCCTCGATCAGCACCAGCACCGCGCCGACCCGTGCCTCCGGCGGCGGAGTGCTGAGCTCGCTCGGGACGCCCGCGAGCGCGGTCCGCAGCGTCGGCCAGAAGACCTCGGGGGCCAACCGTTCGTCCACGTCGCGTCCTACGGGCAGCGGTGATGGCGCGCTCGCGCCGGTCGGATGACGCTAGTCAACCCAGCGAGGCGACCGCGCCGTCCAGGCCGTCGGCCTCGCTGACCACCAGCTCGGCCAGTGCGTAGCGCTGGAGCACCGCCGCAAGCACCAGCGCCCCACCGTGGAGCACATCCTCGCGGCCGGCCTGGACCGGTCCGAGCGCGGCGCGCTGCGCCGAGGTGCGCCCGACCAGGTCCTCGGTCAGCGCAACGAGCGCTGCGGTCGGGATGCGCGTGCCGTGGATCGCTTCCTCGTGGTACTCGTCCAACCCGAGGTGGAGCGCGGCGAGTGTCGTGGCCGTCCCCGCCACACCGATGAGCGATCCGACCTCACCGAGGGACGCACCCTGGCGGCCGAGCGCCGCATCGGCCTCGTCGAGGCGGGCATCGATCTCCGCGACCGCCGCGCGGCGTTCATCGTCGGTCGCCGGGTCACCGTGGAGGTGACGTTCGGTGAGCCGGACGCAACCGAGCTGCAACGACACCGACCCGACGACGGCGCCGACCTCGTCGCCGACCACGAGTTCGGTCGAACCACCACCGACGTCGATGACCGCGGTCGGCGTAGCGACGTCGACCGCTCCGGCCGCACCCGCGAAGGCGAGCGCTGCCTCCTCGTCCCCGGAGAGCACCTCCGCATCGGCCCCGGCGACCGCGCGGACGCCCGTGAAGAAGGCGTCCCGGTTGCTCGCGTCCCGGACCGCCGAGGTGGCAGCGATCCGGACGGCCCGGTCGACCCCGTGCGACTCCCAGATCGCTCGGTAGCCCGCGATCGCGTCGACGGTCCGCTGCAGCGCGGCGGGGTCCAGCCTGCCGGTCGCGTCGACACCCTGGCCGAGCCGGGTGATCGTCAGCTCGCGGGTCAGCCTCGCCCCGTCGGCGTCGACCACCAACAACCGGACCGAGTTCGTGCCGACGTCGACCGCAGCACGCGGGCCCGTCACGGACCGTCCTCCGGCGACACGGCACCGTCGATGTCGGCTGGGTCCACGCACGGCCCGTGGCACCGCACCGGGGCCGCCGCGTCCACGGTCCACGCACCGACGACGTTGTCGCCGGTGGCGAGGTGGTGGGCAGCGTGCACGTGGAGACACTTGACGTAGCCCGGCATCCCCCCGGCTCCGGGGTCACCCTCGAGCTGGCCTCCGAGGTCATCGCGGAAGCCGACGTAGCGCTCGTGCGCGGCGGCGTACTCCCCCGCGAACTCGCCGTCGTCCTGCAGTCGGTCGTTGAGCCCGACCATCGACTGGTCGGCCTCGAGCGTGCCGATGGCGCTGCGCAGCGCCGGACACGACAGCCAGAAGGTGGTGGGGAACGGCGTGCCGTCCTCGAGCTTCGGCGCCACGCGCACCACCGTCGGCAGATCCCAGCGGCACCGGTGTACCACCGCGGGCTGGCCGCGGGCTGGCCGCCCGAGCTGGGCGGTCACGACCGCACGCTCGCGCGCATCGACCGTCGATCCCGCGGCTGCCCGGGCGTACGAGGCAGCCGGGTCGCGGTGGACCGCGTCGTCCGCTCGGGGATCGTCCGGGTGCGGGACGCGACCCGGCGCTGCGGGCCGGATCACCGGACGGCGACGCGCGGTCGTCGCGCCGGGGCCCCGAGCGTCGACGTCCGGGGTCCCTTCAGCGGTCACGAATCGACGCGACCGCGCTTCTGCCGGCGAGCCTCACCCTGGATCATCTGGGACTTGTGCATGAAGCGGCGCAGCCGCTTGTTGAAGTCCTTGTCGAGCTTCGACCGCAGGTTGACGGACTCCTCGTCCTGCCAGTCCGGGTCGGCGCGCTTGATCGAGAGGTCGACCTTGCCGTCCTCCTTGATGTCGAGGACCTTGACGTCGACCTCGTCACCCTCGGCCAGCTCGGCGTAGATGTTCTCGACGAACTCGGTGGAGACCTCGGAGACGTGCACCAGACCGGTGACGGTGGTGCCCTCCTCGGTGGTCACCTCGACGAACGCGCCGTACTCCTCGAGCCGTACGACCTTGCCCTTGACGATCTGTCCCTGCAGTGCGATCAACTCCCTGTGGGCCGTCTGGTGCGCGCGCGGCACCGTGGGACCCCGTCGTGGCCACCGGAGCAGCCGAGCTTCTTCGGACTGTGACCCGCCTGACGGGAAGCGAGGCGGGGCGCGCGGAGCGGTCGAAGGACCACCCGAGGTGCTGATCGGCGCCCAACCGGCGGGCAGCGACGCCCACCACGGTACGGAGCCGCCCCCGGCACGGCAACACCGCGCCACCGGCCCGACGGGCGGAGGGCCGGCACCCGCGGGCGCTCCGGGCTCGTGTCCGGGTGCCCAGGGGGCTCACGGCGCGCGGCGCGCGGTGCGCGGTGCGCGTGACGGTCCCTGCGGCCACCGGAGAGGTGGTTGCCCACGGTGTTACGTGTAGCGTTCAGTTGTGCCACGCGTCCGGCGGGAGCCCGGCCGTGCCGTCCCGACAGCAGGAGCGCTGCGTGCAGACCCACACCTACACCGTGCCGGTCGAGGAGACCGGGTGGCACATCCCCGGTGTCGAGTCGACCGTGGCCTTCACCTGGGACTACCAGGCGGGGCGCGAGCGCATGCTGAACCTGTACCAGAAGGGCAAGGACAAGCAGTGGGACTCGGTGCACCGCATCGACTGGTCCCACGACCCCGACCCGACCGACCAGAGCGTCGTCCCCGACGAGGTCGTGCCGATCTTCGGCTCCCCCACCTGGGACCGGCTGTCACGCGCCGAGAAGGACGAGGTCCGCCTCCACTACATGGCCTGGACCAACTCGCAGTTCCTCCACGGCGAACAGGGCGCGCTCGTCTGCTCGGCCAAGATCGTCAGCACCGTTCCCGACATCGACAGCAAGTTCTACGCCGCGACGCAGACGATGGACGAAGCCCGCCACGTCGAGACCTACTCTCGGTTCCTGCACGAGAAGCTGCAGCTCGCCTACCCGATCAACGACTCGCTCAAGAGCCTGCTGGATCAGACCATCACCGACGGGCGGTGGGACTTCACCTACCTCGGCATGCAGGTGATGATCGAGGGCGTGGCGCTCGCCGCGTTCTCGATGATCCGGGACTTCACCGGCGATCCGTTGACCAAGTCGATCAACGCCTACGTCATGCAGGACGAGGCTCGCCACATCGCCTTCGGCCGACTCGCCCTCAAGGACGCGTACGCCGACCTCACGGAGGCCGAACGGCAGGAGCGGGAGGAGTTCGTGGTCGAGGCGTCCTACCTCCTGCGCGACCGGTTCCTGGCCCGCGAGGTGTGGGACACGCTCGGGTTCGATGCGGACGAACTGTGTGCCTACGTCGACCGCCACCAGATGATGACCGAGTTCCGCAAGGCCCTCTTCAGCCGCGTGGTGCCGACGGTCAAGGACATCGGGCTGTGGGGCCCCAAGGTGCAGGCCGCCTACGAGGACATGGGCGTGCTGCAGTTCCAGGACCTCGACGTCGAGGAGCTGTCCGAGAGCGACGAGCGCATCGCCGAGGAGGTCGAGGCGCTGGTGGCCGCCCGGAGCGAGGGCCGCCAGGCACCCGTCGACGGGTCACGCGGCGCGGAGATCGCCGCCACCATCGCCGCCGCCGAGTAGCTCCACGGACCTGTCGATCAGAACCAGCCGCGGACGGTGTCCCACGCTCGGGCGTACCAGGGCGCGGTCAGCTGGTCGGTCTCCGACCCGCGGGGCGCGGAGATGACGGGCCGGTCGACCTCCGGGGGCACCAGGGTGTAGGGCACCTCACCGGGTCGGATCATCCCCTGTTCCTCGCGGGCGAGGCGCTCGAGCTCGGCCGGGTCGGAGAGGTGCTCAGCGCGCCGCTCGAGCCGGGCGTTCTCCTCGTCGAGAGCAGCCGCCGTGACGCGCATCGCTTCGACGCGGGTCCGTCCGTCGGCGTAGCGCTCGAACGGGCCCGACAGCATCACGACGCCGAGGATGATCGAGACGACCAGCACGACGAGGAGCGGCCGCTGCCCCGACCGTGCATCGACCCACAACCCGCGGAGGCCGTGACCCGCCCGGGCGACACCGGACGCCGCGCGCTGCACCGGCGCCGGAGCGCGACGCGGCACGCGGTCGACCTTCGGCGCGTGCGCGTCCGGACGTCGGGGCGGGGTCCCGGTCACCCGCGTCGGGCCCGGGGGAAGGCGTCGACGCCGGCGTACCGCGCCGCGTCGCCGAGCTCCTCCTCGATGCGCAGGAGTTGGTTGTACTTGGCGACGCGGTCGGATCGCGCCGGTGCGCCGGTCTTGATCTGCCCGGCGTTCACCGCGACGGCGATGTCGGCGATGGTCGCGTCCTCGGTCTCGCCGGACCGGTGGCTGATCATGGTCGTCCAGCTCGCGCGGTGCGCGAGGGAGACCGCGTCGAAGGTCTCGGTCAGCGTGCCGATCTGGTTGACCTTCACCAGGACGCTGTTGGCCGCACGGAGCTCGATGCCCTTCGCGACGAACGCCGGGTTGGTGACGAGCAGGTCGTCGCCCACGATCTGGACCCGGTCACCGATGCGCTCGGTCAACAGCTGCCAACCATCCCAGTCGCCCTCGTCGAGCCCGTCCTCGATCGAGACGATGGGGTAACGACCGATCAGGTCCTCCCACAGGTCCACCATCTCACCCGAGGACAGGACACGGCCCTCCCCGTCGAGGTGGTAGGCGCCGTCGCGGAACAGCTCGCTGGTCGCCGGGTCGAGCGCGATCGCGAGGTCGTCCCCGGGCGTGAACCCGGCCGCCTCGATGGCCTCAACGAGCAGGTCGAGCGCGTCGGCGTTCGAGGGGAGGTTCGGCGCGAAGCCACCCTCGTCGCCGAGCCCGGTGGACAGGCCACGGTCGTGGAGGACGGTCTTGAGCCGGTGGTAGGTCTCGGTCCCCATCCGCAGCGCTTCGCTGAAGGTCGGGGCGCCGACGGGGACGATCATGAACTCCTGGAAGTCCACGTTCGAGTCCGCGTGGCTGCCGCCGTTGAGCACGTTCATGCACGGAGCGGGCAGGAGGTGGGCGTTCGGACCACCGAGGTAGGCGTAGAGCGGCAGACCGCACGCCTGCGCGGCCGCCCGAGCCACCGCCATCGACACGCCGAGCACGGCGTTCGCGCCGAGCGAGGCTTTGTTGTCGGTGCCGTCGAGCTGCAGCAGCAGGGAGTCGATGGCGCGCTGCTCGGTCGCGTCGTGGCCGAGCAGGGCGGGGGCGATGGTCTCGCGCACGTTCGCCACGGCGCGCTGGACGCCCTTGCCGAGGTAGCGGTCGCCACCGTCGCGCAGCTCGACCGCCTCGGACTCACCCGTGGACGCGCCGGAGGGGACCGCCGCGCGACCGAGCGAACCGTCGAGCAGGCCCACCTCGACCTCGACGGTCGGGTTGCCGCGGCTGTCGAGGATCTCGCGCGCACGCACGAGCTCGATGGTGGTGACGTCCACGGGGGGTCCTGACGGGGCGGGTGAACGCGCGCGACGGTACGACACACGCACACCGTTGACAACGACGCATCACACGGGCAACACGTACCCCACGGCTGGCGGCCCTACGGCAGCTGCCACACCCGACGGGCGATCCCGGCACCGACGGCGCCGCCGAGGGCGCCGAGGACGGCGTTCCGACCGCGGCGCTGACCGAGACCGAGGCCGAGCGCCAGACCGACCGCAGCCGCCCCCAGCACGACGACGGTGTCGACCGGGAACGGACGCTCGTCGCGGACCGCGGCGACCCCGACGGGCACGCCCGCATCCCAGGTGGCGACCGGGTCGTCGATGTCCCGCACCTCGTCGGGTCGCAGGTCCGGCGGGCGCACCGAGGTCGCCGGAGGGTCGGTCGGCGTGCCACCACCGAACCGATCGGCGGTGAGCTCCACCCCGCAGCGGGGGCACGGGGCCGGCGCTTCGGCCAGACCGACGATGAGCGCCCGCTTCAGGAACCGGCCGCACTCGGGGCACTGCTCAGGTGGCACGGGCTCGCCTCCGGGGTCGACGCTGCTCGCGCGGACGAGCCTAGCGATGGCGCTCGGTCCAGCGCGGTCCACGATCCGAGGCGGGCATCAGCTCTCGGGCGACCGGGCCCGTTCCCACAGCTCGAGCCACGTCGATCGGTCGAGGTCGGCGGGGTCGAGCTCCCGCTCGGCCGCGTCGCGCAACACCCGCTCGAACCGGGTGCGGAAGCGTCGAGCGGCTGCACGGGCCGCCTCGTCCGGATCGACCTCGAGCCGGCGGGCCAGAGCGACGACCGCACCGACGAGGTCGCCGACCTCGGCCGCGACGTGGTCGGGGTCGCCGGCTGCGGCAGCGGCCTCGACCTCGTCGAGCTCCTCACGGACCTTGGCGACCGGCCCCGCGAGATCGTCCCAGCGGAACCCCCACTTGGCCGCCTTGCGCTGGAGGGTCTCGAGCAGTACCAGACCGGGCAGCGCGTCCGGGACGCCGTCGAAGGGACCCTGGCGGCGCTTCTCGTCCTGCTTGAGTCGGTCCCAGTTCTCCTGGACCTCGGCGGCGGTCAGTCCACCGGCGCCGGGCGTGCTCGCTCCGCTCCGCGCCTCCGGCGACGCGGTGCCGTCGGCGAACACGTGCGGGTGGCGACGCTCCAGCTTGTCCGCGATACCGCGGGCCACGTCGTCGATGGTGAAGGCGCGCCGATCGGCGCCGACCTGCGCCTGGAACACCACCTGCAGCAGGACGTCGCCGAGCTCCTCGACCACGTCGACGTCGGTGCCGGTCTCGATGGCATCGACCAGCTCGTAGGTCTCCTCGATCAGGTACCGCACGAGCGTCGCGTGATCCTGTTCGAGGTCCCAGGGACAGCCGTCGTCCGGGTCGCGCAGGCGTCGCATGACGTCGACCAGGCGCAGGACCTCGACGCCGGCGGGCTGCTGGGCGAGGAAGACCAGCTCGACCTCGACCCCCGTGCCCTGGGACGCCGACCCGACCGCCACGGGCAGGCCGGGGTCGTCCGGGCCGAGCAGGTAGACGGCCCGCCCGTCGGTCCGGGCCCGCTGGACGAGCGCCTTCGCGAGCTTGCGATCGGTGGGATCGCCGGGGCGCGTCAGGTCGAGGTCGGCACGCTCGAGGGTGGCGGGCTCGAGCGCGACCAGGTCGATCCCCGCGAAGTGCAGGTGGGGCGCGGAGGGGTGGACATCGGGGTCGCGCAGCAGCACGACGTCAGCCGTGCCGAGCGCGTCCCACGCCTGGAAGGGCAGGAGCCCCGGCAGCCCAGCGTCGGTCTCGACGAGGACGACGGTGGGCGCGACCGGGGTCACTGGTCGGCCGTCTCGCCGTCCTCGGCAGGCGCTTGACCGGAGCCGTCCTCGGCGGGTACCTGGTCGGTGCCGTCCTCGCCGGGCAGCGGCGGTTCGCCGCCCTCACCGACCGCGGCGTCCGGGTCGATGACGCGACCCTGCTCGGAGTCCCACTCGCCGAGCCCAGCCGCGACGGACACGTCGGCGGCGGCGAACGCCTCCTCGTAGCGCGCGAGGAGCTCGGGGTTCTGCTCGTTCTGCTGCTCGAGCTGGGCGCGGAGCTGCTCCTCGGTCGCCTCGAACGACGGCGGGTCCTGGACGTCGAGCACCTCGATCACGTGGAACCCGAAGTCGGTCTGCACCGGTCCAAGCAGCTCACCTACCTCGCCGCTCGAGATGGCGTCGGCGAACTCCGGCACGTAGCGGCTGGCCGGCGCGACGCCGAGGTTGCCGCCGTCCTGTGCGGACCCGTCGGTCGACACGTCCGCGGCCACGTCGGCGAAGTCCTCGCCACCCTCGATGCGGTCGATCGCGTCCTGCGCCTCGTCCTCGGTCTCGACCAGGATGTGCCGGGAGTCGATCTGGGGCTCGGCGGTCTCCTCGTAGAGGGCCTGGACGTCGTCGTCGCTGATCTCCTCGGCGTAGAGCGCCGTGAGTGCCTCGCGGCGGGCGACGTCGGCCACGATCAGGTCGCGGTACTCCTCCTCGGTCAGGCCGATCGAGTCGAGGAACACCTCGAAGTCCGGGTCCTGCCCGGACATCTCCGCCTGCTCCTCGTAGAGCTCGACCTGCTCCTCGTAGGCGGTGTCGAGGTCCTCCTCGGACAGCTCGATGCCCTCCTCCTCCGCGAGCCCCTCGACGATCTCGATCGAGATCAGGGTGGAGAGGACGTTGCGCTGCACCTCGCCGGTGGCCGCGGCGAGCTCGTCACCGGTCGGCGCACCCTCACCGGACAGCTGCGAGGTGACGATCCGCTCGAGCAGCTCACGGCTGATGTCGCTGCCGTCGACGGTCGCCGCGCGGTTGCCGAGCGCACCTCCGGAGTCCCCGCACGCGGTCAACAGCACAGCAGCGAGGAGGGCCGCGATGGGCCGCAGGTAGGTGCGCACGGGACAGCTCCGGGAGGTCAGGGAGGCGGCACGAGGCCGCGGGGAGCGTCAGGCGTTCGGGCCCGACCGAGGTGGGGAGTGTAGTGAGCCCGGCTCCGGTCGATGTCCCCCGAGTCGGTGGGCCACACCCGCCCGTTCCCAGGCGTTCTCGGAACGGCTGGTACCGTGGCGGGACCGCACGATCCGCACCGGAACGGTGCCACGGACGCCTTGGGGGCCCCGCGTTGAGCAGGGACATGCACGCGACGGTCGACCAGCAGCTGCGACGGACGCGGCAGCGGTACACCAGCGGCCGACGTCAACTCGTCGACCTGCTCGCCGATACCGGCCGCCCCGTCACCATCCCGGAGCTGATCGACCTCGGAGCGCACCAGTCGCAGAGCTCGATCTACCGCAACCTCGCCATCCTCGAGCAGGCCGGTGCGGTCCGGCGTCTGACCTCGACCGACGACACGGGCCGGTTCGAGCTCGCCGAGGAGCTCTCCGAGCACCACCACCACCTCGTGTGCTCCTCCTGCGGAGGCATCGAGGACATCACGCTGCCGGACGCGGTCGAGGACGCCCTCCACGAGGCGGTGACGACGGCGCAGCGCGATCGGGACTTCTCGGTCGACGCCCACCACCTCGAGCTCGTGGGGACCTGCGGCGGTTGCGGCTGATCGGCTGCTGACGCGCCGTCGGGACGTCAGGCGGTCACCGGCCGCCGCGACACCCGCGCGCTCGCCAGGCGGTCCCGGATCTCCACCCCGGCCAGGACCACGAAGAAGGTGACGACCGCCAGCCCCGCGATCGTCGGCCCCGTCGCGGTCGCGGCGTGGTAGCTGACGACCAGGCCGAGCACCACGGCGAACGAGCCCACGAGCACCGCCACCCCCATCATCACCGGGACCCGGCGCGACACGAGCGCCGCGGTGGCGGGCGGGGCGACCAGGAGCGCGAAGACCAGCAGCGTGCCGACGGTGCGGAACGAGCTGATCACCACCCCGGCGATCAGCGCGAGCATGACGAAGTGCGACAGCGTCGGTCGCAGGCCGAGCGCCTGCGCCTTCACCCGGGAGAACGACAGCACGAGGAACGGCCGGTAGAGCAGGACGGTCGCGATCAGCGTCACGAGCGCCGCGACGCCCGCGATGCGCACGTCGGAGGGGCGCACACCGAGCGGCTCGCCGAACAGGATCGTCGTCAGGTCACCCGCGTAGGAGCCGCCCTTGCTGATGATGGCGACGCCGGCGGCGAGCATGCCGACGAACAGCAGCCCGATGGAGACGTCCTCACCGAGCCGGCTGCGCGCCGAGATGAGGGTGACACCACCGATCATGAGGGCCGCCGACACCGCACCCCCGAGCAGCAGGTTGCCCCCCGTGATGTAGGCCACGGCGATGCCCGGCAGGACGCCGTGCGCGAGCGCGTCCCCCATGAACGACATGCCGCGGAGCACGACCCAGGTGCCGATGAGGGAGCTGGCCACGACGGTGAAGAGCCCGGCGTAGAGGGTGTTGCGCAGGAACTCGAAGCCGAAGGGCTCGGTCAGCAGCTCGAGCACCGGCAACCTCCTGGTCGCTCGTCGCGTGCGGTGGACCAGCGCACGGTAGGCGCAGCCCGGCCGGCGAACGGCCCGGTTCACCCGGCCCGGGCCAACCGCGCCGCGATGGTCGTGCCGGTCTCACGCAGGAGACCGAGGTAGGAACCGGTCGGTGAGCCGGGCTCGCCGAGCGCGTCGGTCGCCACCTGCACGACCTCGACCTCGAGGTCGGAGCGGCCGATGACCTCGCTGGCGAGCTGCTCGGCAAGCCGGACCGAATCGGTGTTCTCGGCGAAGATCACCTCGATGCCCTCGGCTTCGACCGTGGCGACCAGCTCGGAGAAACCGCGGGGGTCGGCCTCGGCTTGGGTCGAAGACCCCGGGATGACGGTGCCGACGACCTCGAGGTCGTAGCGGGCTGCGAGGTACCCGAGCGAGTCGTGGTTGGTCACGATCACCCGGCGCTCGGTCGGCACGTCCGCGAACGCGGCGGCGAGCTCGGCATCGACCGCGCGGATCTCGGCGGCGTACGCGGCTCCGCGCGTCTCCCACTCGGCAGCGGCGACCTGGGGCGCGACCGTCGCGAGCTCGGCGGCCAACAGCTCCACCCCTGCAGCCATCCGCTCCGGATCGAACCAGACGTGCGGATCCTCGGGGCCGTGTGCGTCCGCGGCGTGGTCGTCCTCGTCGGCGTGGTCGTCCTCGTGCCCGTGCTCGTCCGCGTGCCCGTGCTCGTCCTCATCGTCGTGCGTGCCCGCCAGCTCGTACGCCAGCGGGTCGACCAGCGGCGCGAGCTCGAAGACCGGCACCCCTTCGTCCTCGGTCGCCTCCAGGGTCGACACCAGCGACTCCTCGAGCTGCAGACCGTTGGCGACCACGAGATCGGCCTCGCGCATCGTCGCGGCATCGCGAGCGCTCGGTGCGTACCCGTGCGGGTCCACCCCCGGGCCCATGAGCACCGTCACCGTCCCATCCTCCCCCACCAGCTGCTCGACCACGTCACCGAGGATCGAGGTGGTCGCCACGACGGTCACCGGCTCGACGTCGCTGACCGTCTCGACGGA
This sequence comes from Nitriliruptor sp., assembly GCF_040882075.1. Taxonomy (NCBI): domain Bacteria; kingdom Bacillati; phylum Actinomycetota; class Nitriliruptoria; order Nitriliruptorales; family Nitriliruptoraceae; genus Nitriliruptor; species Nitriliruptor sp. Next base: position 29,054 of record NZ_JBBEBZ010000206.1, on the reverse strand, counting down.
CGCCGCGACGTTCGGCTCCGGCTCGGTGCCGGTGCTGCACCCGCTCGCGACCAGGGCGAGCGCCGAGGTCGCAACGACGAAGCGTCCGGCGCAGCGGCAAGAGCGGGAGGAGCGGGAGGGACGATCCATGTCAGCGGTTCCATCGTCGGGTAACGTTCGGGGTCGGTCCCGAAGAGGTTATGGGAACCGTTCCTAGACCGCAACACGATGGAGGTGGCTCGGGATGGACGAGCGACCCACCGCTGCGCCCGCGGTCTCGTGCCGGAACCTGACCGTGGCCTACGGCGGTCACACCGCCCTGCGTGACCTCGACCTCGACCTGCCCGCCGGTCGTGTCACGGCCATCATCGGTCCGAACGGGTCGGGGAAGTCCACGTTGCTGGGCGTGCTGTCGGGGTTGGTCGACCCCGCCTCGGGCACGGTCGAGGTGCTCGGGCGGCGGCCCGCGGAGGTCCGGCGCCGCGTCGCCCACGTGCTCCAGACGACCACCGCGAACACGGCGGTCCCCCTGACGGTCCGCGAGACGGTCCGCATGGGCGCCTACGGCCACACCGGCTGGTTCCGACGCCTGGGTCGCGAGGACCGCGATGCGATCGAGGCGGCCATCGACCGTCTGCAGGTCGCGGACATCGCGGCGCGGCAGCTCGTGGAGCTGTCGGGCGGGCAGCGCCAGCGGGCCTACGTGGCGCAGGGGTTGGCCCAGCAGGCCGACGTCCTCCTGCTCGACGAACCGATCACGGGGCTCGACCTCGTCACCCAGGAGGTCATCGCCGATGTGGTGACCTCCGAGGCGGCCGCCGGTCGGACCGTGGTACTGACCACCCACGACGTCGGCACGGCCAGCCTCGCCGACCACGTCGTGCTGCTGAACACCACGCTCGTGGCGAGCGGTGCGGCCAGTGAGGTGCTGCGACCGGATGTCCTCGCGCGCGCCTACGGCGACCACGCCCACGTGCTCGGGGACGGGACCCTCGTCATCGACGAGGCCCACCACCACGACCACCGCCATCACGACCAGCTCTGAGCCGGGGCCTCAGGCAGGGTCGAGGCTGCTGACGAGGAACGCCCCGTCGAAGCCGCACCCGCCGTCGTCCTCGATCGGGACGAACCCGCCACCGAGCGCGACCTCGTCACCGAGGCTCGCCCGTGGCTCGCCCCGGTGGTCGTGGACCACGCCGTCCGCGGTGACGTACCAGCCGCGCGGCCACGCCAGCGGTTCCTCGAGGTCACCGGTCCCGAGCGCCAGACACCCCGTCGCCACGTCGCCGACCAGGGTGCCCGTCGCCAACGCGTCCATCCCCTGACACGTGCTGCCGCCGCCGGGGAGAGCGGTCGCGCCGTCGGGCACGTCACCGACCTCCTCGGCGCAGGGCGGGACCTCGACGACCAGGGCTGCGGAGGCGTCGAGGCCGAGCTCGTCGGCGACGGCGGTGCGCACCTGCTCGGGATCGCCGGTCTCGAGCGCGAAGGTCACGCGGTTGCGGACCGTGTCGACCCCACCGGAGGACGGCCCGTCGACGGCGCCGACCGCCACCTCGAGGATGCGCTGGAGCTGTGAGGTCGTCCACGCCCCGTGACGGCAGACGACCCGGTCCCGGTGTTCGTCGGGCACGGCGGCACGGACCTCGTCCACCGTCGCGTCCGGGTCGGGACCGACCGCGATGACCACCAGCTCTCCAGCGTCCTGGTCGAGGTACAGCCCGCCGGTCCGATCGGCGAGATCGCCCTCGACGAACTGGCTCGCCGCGCCGACCCACTCTCCCGCCAGGGCGGGGTCCGTGCCCTGCCCGAACGGATCCGGGTCGTCGGCGCCGAGCACCGGCGGGCAGTCCGGCGTGCCGAGCGCCAACTGGCTCCCGGCAGCGGCGCCGTCCATCGGAGCTTCGGCGTCAGGTGCTACCGCGTTCGGCTCGACGGTCGGAGCCGGTGGTCGGGCGCAGCTGGCGGCGAGGATGAGCAGGGCTGCGAGGGTCGCGATGGTGCGCACGTCGACTCCCGGTCGTGGCGGTCGAACGGTGGGACGTCGCCGTGCGTGTGCGGGTTCCCGGGTGCGCTCAGCTCTCGGTGGGCGGCTCACCGGTGTCGATGTGGCCGAGCTGGCGGCCGCCGAGCACGTGCAGGTGCAGGTGCGGGATCGCCTGGCCGCCGAGGGTCCCCACGTTGGTCGCGATGCGGTACCCGTCGGCGGTATCACCCTCCGCGGCGACCTTCCGAGCCAGACGGAACGCGGCGTTCAGCACGTCGGCGTGGTCGTCGGTCAGCTCGTGCGCCGACCCGAGGTGGGTCTCGGTGATCACCAGCGCGTGGAACGGCGCCCGGGGGAAGATGTCACGGATGGCCACGACACCGTCGTCACGGCCGAGCACCTCGGCGTCCTCGTCCCCCGCCACGATCCGACAGAACAGACAGTCGCTGGCCACGGTGGTCCCCTCGTCGGTACGCCGTGCCGAGGCTAGTCCCGCCCAGCGCGGGTCAGTCGGTGGTGGACGGAAGCCGGACCTCCGCGGTGCTGCCGTCCTCGGACAACCGGACGAGCAGCGAACCCGGCTCCTCGGACGCGGACAGACCTGGCGTCACAACGACGGGATCGCGGTCGGCACAGTGGCCACCGGTCGGCAGATCGCCGTAGCAGTCCGCTGTCGTCTCGTCGGTCGGGACGGGCTCCCCGCAACCGTCGGGTCCGAGGTAGACGCACACCACGAGCTGGTCGTCGACCTCGGCCAACCGCGTCCAGACCCAGACCCAGGATGATGCGTCTCCGCGATCGGTCGCCGCGGAGAGACGGTCCGGCACCTCTCGAGCGGCCGGGGGTCGGTGACCCTCGAGACCATCGGTGCACCGGTCGGGGACGTCGCCTGTCTCCCCTTCAGCTCGCGCCGAGGCAGCGCCGACCGGTCCGGTGACCCGGAGCGCCTGCGCTTCGCCGTCCTCCAGGACCTCGAACGGGTACGCCAGCAGGTCGCTCTCCTCCGGCCCACCGACAGCAGCGCCGCTGAACGTCCAGGTCGCTCCCGACACGTCGGCGATGTGTCCACCCTCCCGGCATCGACCAACGAGAGCCGGCTGACCGGGGACCGTCGCGTCCAGCACGTGTAGCTGTCCGTCGGCATCGTGCGTGACCACCACCGGCGTGCCGTCCTCGAGCTGCTCCAGCCCGACGTGCCCCGGTCTCGGGATCGGCAACGACCTCCTCGTCGCCGGTCCTGCGGACGGCACGTGCGACCAGGTCGGGTCAGGCCCGACCGCCAGCGTGGCCGTGGCCCCGTCGCCGCGGACCAGCACCGTCACGAGCTCGGCCGGATCGACGGAGACGACCTGACGGTCGGCCGAGGCGAACCTCGGCGCGGAGGCGGGGCAGCGACCATCGAGCTCGCAGACGCGCGGGTCCCCCTCGGGCCCCCCGAGTCGGACCTGCGCCCACACCCAGCGACCCTGAGGCAGGGCCGACCCGTCGAGCGCCGGGACCTGGTCGGGCCGTGCGTGTCCGACCGCGAGGTCCGTCAAGGCACCCTCCGCCTCGAGGCAGTTCGGTCCGCGCTGCGACACCTCGGCGCGAACGTCGGCCCGGTCGCGCGGCGCAGCAGGCGGCCCCGTGACGCGCACCGTGTCCTCATCGGCGGCGAGCTCGGACGGGACGTCGACCAGGGCGTACGGCGCTGGTCCACCGGTGTAGTCGCCGTACGCGTTGAACCGGGTGCTGTGACGTGCCTCCTCGAACCAACCCATCGGCGGGCACCAGTGCACCATCTCGCGGATCCCGAACGCTCCGTGTCCGTCGAAGGCGACCAGCACGAACACCTCGCCCGGCTCGGGCTGACTGACGAACACCGGCGTGCCGTCAGCGAGGTAGGCGGGGATCGCATCACCGACCGGCGGGACCGGCAGCGAACCATCGAGGGCGACCGGGTCGAGGACGAGCTCGCTGAGATCCGGAACGGCCGCATCGATGACCGGTCCGTCCGGCGAGGTCACCTGCCCGATCACGACCACGACGAGCAGGAGCGCGAGGAGTCCACTCGCGACACCGGCGAGGGGCCGGACGTGGCGCCTCGACGGAGACCGGGCCCCCGGCACCTCGATGTCTCGAACACGCGCTGCGGCCTCGGTGCGAGCTGCCTCGCCGGCTCGCTTGGCGCGGGCATCGATGTCGGTCATCGTCCGACCTCCTCGTCGTGCAGCAGCACGGCCAGCCGCGCGCGCGCCGTGTGGAGCTGGGCCTTGACGGTGCCCTCGGCGACACCCACCACCTCGGCGATCTCGACAACCGGCAGATCGGCGGCGTACCGGAGCGCCACGACACGCGCCTGCTTCGGCGGCAGGCGCCGCACGGCGTCCCAGAACCCTTGCTCGCGGCCGAACGCCTCGGTCACTGGCGGTGCGGGTCGACCCCGGAGGCGCACGAGCGCTCGCGTCTCCGCACCGAGCCGACGCAGCTGCGATGTGGCCAGGTTCAGCGCGACGCGCTGCACCCACAGATCGGGACGGTCCATGTCCGCCACCTGTTGCCATCGGTGGTGTGCTCGCAGGAACGCCTCCTGGACGACGTCCTCGGCCCCCACACGGTGACCCCGGAGCGCGATCACGACCGCCAGCGTCGAGGTGACGTGTGCGCGGTAGAAGCCGTCGAACGAGCCGGGCTCGGTTCCGGCCGCGCCCTGGTCACCGCGAACGACCGCATCGCCCCCCAACCGAACCTCCGCCACCGTCTTCGTCGTCGTCGCTGCCGTCGCCGGAGAGACGCACGAGTGGTCCCGGGAGGTTTAGTCGAGGTCCAGTTCGAGGACGAGCGGGGCGTGGTCGGAGGGCTTGTCCCCCGCGGCGTTGTTGCGACGGAACACGGTGTCGACCGCCACCGAGCGGATCGTCAGATCGCGGCTGACGAGGGCCGCGTCGATCCGCATGCCCATGTTCCGGCGGAACGCACCCATCCGGTAGTCCCAGTAGGTGAACCCGACCTCGTCGCCGTGGACGGTCCGCCACGCGTCCTGCATGCCGAGCTCGAGCAGCGCCTCGAACCGGGACCGCTCGTCCGGTGTGACGTGGGTCGAGCCGACGAACAGCGCCGGATCCCACACGTCCGTGTCGGCCGGCGCGACGTTCCAGTCGCCAACGGCCACGACCGGGCCTGTGGCGACCAGGTCCTCGAGTCGGAGGTGGGCCGCGTCGAGGAAATCGAGCTTCTGCTGGAACATCTCGTGGCCGACCTCGCGACCGTTGACCACGTAGGTGCTGATGAAGCGCACCCCGCGGACCGTGCCCTCGATCCACCTCGCCTCCTCGGGGTTCGGTTCACCCGGCAGCCCGAGCTGCACGTCGGTGACGTCTTGCGTCTCGGGCACGAGGATCGCGACCCCGTTCCACCGCCCCTCGGAGTGATGGACCGCGCGGTAGCCCGCGATGGCCAGCGCCTCGTGGGGCCACCCGTCGGAGGTGCACTTCGACTCCTGCACGAGCAGCACGTCCGGCGCGTGGACCTCGAGCAGCTCGAGCACGCGCGGGAGGCGAGCCTTCAGCGAGTTCAGGTTCCACGACACGACGCGCACGGTGGTCCTCCGGGAGATGCGGGGCTCGGACGTCCTCCGTCGGCGGGGGGACCGCCACGGAGCCGCGACGGTACGCGGCGGCGGGCGGGCGTTCGACGAGGCGGTCCGAGAGGTCTCGGCCGGTACCGTCCGCCCGCCGCCGCTACCGACCGCACGCCGGCTTCGCCGGCCCGGATCCTCGCCGAGTCCCCCGTGCCCGACGCCACGCAGCCAGGACGCGGGCGACCAGCGTGGCTGACCGCGCCGGTCCTCACCGTGGCTGGCCTGTCGATCGCGTCGGGGATCGCCCAGTTCTCGGTCACGGCCGTGATCGGTGACGTCGCGTCCGCGTTCGGAACGACCAGCGGTGGCGACGACCTGACGGCCCAGATCGGGCTGCCGACGACGACGATCGGCGTCGCGCTGGCGCTCATCCGGCTCGCGTCGCTCGGATCGCTACCCGCCGCGGCGCTCGCCGATCGCTACGGCCGCCGCCAGGTCCTGCTGACCCTCGCCGCCATCGGCCTCACGCTCACGACGCTGGCGGCCCTCGCACCGAGCTTCTGGTTCTACATCGGGCTCGTCGCGCTGGCCCGCCCGATGCTGAGCGCGGTCAACGGGCTGGCGGGCGTGGTGGCCGCCGAGGAGTCGAGCGCCCGCGACCGCTCCGCCGCGATCGCCCTCGTCACCGCGGCCTACGGGCTCGGCGCGGGCATCGTGTCGCTGTCGCGCACCGCCCTGCCGGGCGAGCCGTCGTTCCGGGTGGTGACCGCGTTCACGCTGCTGCCGCTGCTGGCCCTCCCGCTGCTCGCGCGGCGCATCCGCGAGCCGAGGATCGCACGCGACGCCGAACACAGCCAGGGGATCCCCGGTGCGATCCCGGCGGGCCTGCGGGTCCGCGTGCTGATCCTGTCGGCCCTGGCCGGGTCGACGGCGCTCGCCACCGGCCCGGGCTTCACCTACCTGTTCGTCTACGGCGAGGACATCCTCGGCGCGTCCACCGGCTTCAGTTCGCTGTTGGTGCTCGGCGCGGGGCCCGCCGGCGTGATCGGGTTGCTCATCGGCCGCGCCGGCGCGGACCGCATCGGTCGGCGGGTCACCGCGGGGCTGATGATGCTGCTGACCGGTGTGGGCATCGCCTACGCCTACTCCGGGAGCACCCGCGCCCTCGCGATCGGCTACCTCGCCGCCATCGCGACATCGACCGGGTTCGCACCACCGACCGGAGCGCTCGCCGCCGAGCTGGTCCCGACGCGGGTGCGCGCGACCGTCGCCGGCTGGGTGACGGTCGCCGGGGTCCTCGGCGCCGTCATCGGCCTCATGACCTTCGGGGTCCTGGCCGACGCCACCGGGTCGTTCGCCAGCGCCTCGCGCATCATCGGCATCGTCGTCGCGCTCGTCTCGGTCGGGTTCGTGCTGCTGCCTGAGACCCGCGGTCACGAGCTCGACGAGGACGAGCCCGGGCACGCCACGGCCGACGGCACCTGAGCGAACGGCACCGGGAGGACGCGCGCCGCCCTACCGGTAGGCGGGGAGGGGCACGGACGCCCCTCGGGACCTACCGGTAGGCAGGGCGGTGTCAGCGCTTCTTCGGCGCGGCGAAGATGTCGCGGAGGGTCCCGGCGACCCACGCGACGAGGTCGTCGGGCTTCGGGCGTGGGACCGGGATCAGCAGCGTGCCACGTTCGGCGTTGTAGCGGTGGCGGGGGTGCAGACGATCGAGCCGCACCTCCTGCGCGGACGACAGCGACACGGGCGCGATCCGCAGCTCGGGCGGGCGCACCGCGCCGGGGGTGACCACCACCTCGGTGACGTTCCACCGGCGCAGCGCCGCCTTCAGCGCCGTCAGCGTCAGCAGCCGCTCGGCGGGCTCGGGGGGTGCACCGAAGCGGTCGACGAGCTCGGCGCGGACGTCCTTGACCCCGGCAGCGTCGCGGACGGCCGAGATGCGCTTGTAGAGCTCGAGCCGCTGCGTCGCGTCCTCGACGTAGTCGTGCGGGAGGTGGGCGTCGACGGGGAGCTCGAGCTTGATGTCGACCTCGACCTCGATCGGCTCGCCGGTGAGGTCGGCGACCTCCTCCTTGAGTAGCTGCGAGTACATGTCGAACCCGACCGCGGCGACCTGGCCGGACTGCTCGGCGCCGATGACGTTGCCTGCACCGCGGATCTCGAGGTCGCGCATCGCGATCGCCAACCCGCTGCCGAGCCGGGTGTGCTCGGCGATGGTCTTGAGCCGCTCGTAGGCGGGCTCGGTGATCGACGTGCCCTCGGGGTACAGGAAGTAGGCGTACCCCCGTTCCGAGGACCGTCCGACCCGGCCGCGCAGCTGGTGCAGCTGGGACAACCCGAGGACGTCGGCGCTTTCGATGATCAGGGTGTTCGCGTTCGGGATGTCGAGCCCGGCCTCGATGATGGTGGTCGCCACCAGCACGTCGAACTCGCGCTCCCAGAACCGGACCATCACCCGCTCGAGCTGCTTCTCGTCCATCTGCCCGTGGGCGACCTCGACCCGCACGTCGGGCACCAGCTCCTGGAGCTTGGCCGCCGCGGCGTGGATGGTCTCGACCCTGTTGTGCAGGTAGAAGACCTGGCCGTCGCGGAGGAGCTCGCGCCGGATCGCCAGCGAGATCTGGGCCTCGTCGTACTCCTGCACCACGGTGAGCACCGGCTGGCGGTCCTCGGGTGCGGTCTCGATCACCGACAGGTCGCGGATCCCCGAGACCGCCATCTCGAGCGTCCTCGGGATCGGTGTGGCCGACATCGACAGCACGTCGACGGAGGTCCGCAGCTGCTTGAGCCGCTCCTTCTGCTGGACGCCGAAACGCTGCTCCTCGTCGACGATGACCAGCCCGAGGTCCTTCCAGGTCACGTCCTTGCCGAGCAGGCCGTGGGTGCCGATGACGATGTCGACGGTGCCGGCCGCGAGCCCGTCCATGACGGCTCGCTTGTCCTTGTCCGGCACGAAGCGGCTGACCACCGCGACATCGACGGGGAAGCCGGCGAAGCGCTCGCGGAAGGTCTCCGAGTGCTGCTGCGCGAGGATCGTGGTCGGCACGAGGACCGCCACCTGCTTGCCATCGAAGACCGCCTTGGCCGCGGCGCGGACCGCCACCTCGGTCTTCCCGAACCCGACGTCCCCGGCCAGCAGCCGGTCCATCGGCAACGGCGCTTCCATGTCCCGTTTGATCTCGTCGGCGACCGTCAGCTGGTCCTGGGTCTCGACGTGGGCGAACGCGTCCTCGAGCTCGGTCTGCATGGTCCCGTCGGGTGCGAACGGGTGCCCCGGCGAGTGCATCCGCGCGGCGTAGAGGCGGATCAGTTCGGCCGCGATGTCGCGCACGGCCTTGCGGACGCGGGACTTGGCCTTCTCCCACTGCGAACCGCCGAGGCTCATGACGCTGGGCTTCTCGCCGCCCTGGTACCGGCTGATCGCGTCGACCTGGTCGGACGGCACGTACAGGGTGTCCTCGCCGGCGTACTCGAGGACCACGTAGTCGCGGTGTGCGGTCCGGCCCTTCCCGCCGTTCGGTCCCCCGGGGCCGACCCAACCGGAGAACTCGCGTGTGATCATCCCGCGGTAGGTCCCCACCCCGTGGGTGCGGTGCACGACCGGGTCCCCGACCTCGAGCTGCAGCACCGCGTCCGCGGCCGTCGTCCGGTTGCCGACGCGCTTGTTCGACCGTCGCCTCCGAGGACCGAACACGTCCCAGGTCCCGAGGACGGCGAGGTCGAGCTCCTCGGACCGGAAGCCCTGCCGCAGCGGCGATGGCACCACCTCGACGCGCGCGCCGACGCCATCCGGGTCGGCGGTCTCGGCGAAGGCCGTCGGCAGCCCGTGCTCGTTGAACACGTCGGCGAGCCGCTTGGCGGGGCCGTGCCCGTCGGCGCTGACCACCACGCGCAGGCCGTCGCGGAGCATGCCGCGGACCCGCTCGGCCAACGTGTCCACGTCGCCCCGGAACGACTCCCACGGGCTGGCGTCCGCACGGACCGCATCGGCCGCACCGAACGGAGCCAACCGCCACACGTCGTCGGGTGCGAGGTCCAGTAGCTCGCCCGGTGCGGCGAACCCCGACCGGTGGCGTCCCTGATCCGTCCCGAGGTCGTCGCCCGCCAGGCTGTGCCAGGCGGTCTCGAGCAGGACCTCGGCCTCCTCGCGGAGCTTGCCCGCCCGCTCCTCGAGCAGGAGCGGGTCGACGAGTGCCACACCCGCTCCGGCGGGCAGGAACTCCGGCAGCAGCCGCGTGGTGGGCCGCAGGAGGGTCACCAGCGACTCGATGCCCTCGAAGGTCCTGCCCTCCGCCAGCGCGTCCAGCTGCTCGGTCAGCTGGGGCCAGCGGCGCATCGCCTGACGGGCGTCCTCCTGGAGCCCAGCGTCGATGACCACCTCGCGGGCCGGGTCGCAGATGACCCGCTCGACCGAGCCCGTCGAGCGTTGGTCGCCGACCGAGAAGGAACGCAGAGATCCGACGTCGTCGCCCCAGAACTCGACGCGGACCGCGTGGTCCGCCGCGGTCGGGAAGACGTCGACGATCCCACCCCGGACCGCGAACTCCCCCCGCACCTCGACCTGCGGGGCGCGGCTGTAGCCGAGCGAGGCGAGCCCCTCGATCAGCTCGTCGAACCCCTGCCAGCTGGCGTCGAGCACCAGCGGTCGACGCGAGCCGAGGCCCGGGTCCATCGGTTGCAGTGCCGCCCGCACGGGCGCGACGACGGCGAGCAGCGGGTGCTCGTGGGCGTCCGGGTGCAGCAGGCGGTCGAGGACCGCGAGCCGCCGGCCCACCGTCGCGGGCTGCGGTGAGAGCCGTTCGTGCGGGAGCGTCTCCCAGGCGGGGAAGACGCCCACGCGCTGCTCACCGAGGTAGGCGGCCAGGCCATCGGCGATCGCGTCGGCATCTGACGAGCGCGGCACCAGCACGAGCAGGGGTGCGACCCGGTCGACGAGCAGGCTGAGCAGGTAGGGCCGCAGCGACGGTGGCGCGACGAGGTCGTGCTCGGCGAGCAGCTCGCTCCAGTCCGCCCGCCCACGGCGCAGCACCGCCGCGAGCGGCCCGACCGCGCGGCCGCGGTCGAGCACGTCGTCGACGGAGCTCGGAGGACGGACGTCGGCCACGTGGTCAGCGCGGCTTCGGACGCGGACGGTTGGCCTGGTTGGGGTCGATGCCCTTCGGGATCGGCATACCCCGGTCCATGGGCTTGAGCCGCCGTTCGAGCTTGGGGACGTCGTTCTTGCCGAGCTCGCGCGGGAGCTTGGTGAGGTGGACCTGGAGCTTGTTGATCGGGACCTGACCCTCGGCGTCCCCGACGAGCACGGTGTGCAGCGGCGCGTCGCCCGCGACCCGCGACAGACGCTTGCGCTCCTTGGCGAGCAGCGCCTTGGTCCGCTGCGGCGAGCCCTCGCCGACCAGGATGACGCCGGGACGGCCGACGACCCGGTGCACGAGGTCCTGCTTGGTCGAGAAGGCGACCGCGGGCGTGACGAACCACTGACCGCGCATGACGTTGAGCACGGCCGCGGCCGCGCCCGGCTGGCCCTCGATCGCGGCGAACTGCGCCTTCTGGACCCGGCGGCTGAAGACCAGCAGCCCGCCCGTGAACGCGAAGAGCAACCCGAAGACGATCGCGGCGATCGGGTGGATCAGCAGGCCGAGCCCGGCGCCGACGAGCGCACCGACCACCGCCCCGAGCAGGGTGAACCAGATCGCGTTCGGGTCGAGCTCGCGCAGCTGACGCCACGCGGCGCCGAGCTGACGGATGCGTTCCCTCACGGTGCGCCTCCTGCCCGCGTCAGCGGGCGTGGTAACGGTTCTGGGCGGACTCGAGGCCATCGGCGATGGTGAGCGCCACGGCGTCGGCGGCCTCCTCGATGACCACGTCGAGCTGTTCCCGGTCGGCTGGGGAGGGCCGGCGGAGCACGTGGTCCTTGCCCGGCATCCTGCCAGGTGGACGACCGACGCCGATCCGGACCCGCACGTACTCGCGGGTCCCGAGGGCCCGATCGACGTCCTTGAGACCGTTGTGGCCCGCGTGCCCACCGCCGCGCTTGAGCTTGAGCCCCCCGACGGGGACGTCGAGATCGTCGTGGATGACGATGGTCCGGTCGGGCGGGACCTTGAACCAGGCCGCCGCCGACTGAACCGGGTCACCCGAGAGGTTCATGTAGGTCATCGGGACGCCGAGCACGACCGGGACGCCGGTCGAACCGAGCCCGCGCACCTCGGCGATCTCGCAGCGGACCCGCTTGTTGCGCCCGAGCTCGGTGTGCTCACGACGAGCGATCGCGCGGACGACGTCCGCGCCGACGTTGTGGCGGGTCCCGGCGTACTCGCCGCCGGGGTTGCCGAGACCGACGACCAACCAGCGGTCGGCGGTCACGGCGTCCTCCGCGGCTCGGCGCGACGCCGAGGCCGCGCGGCGGCGACCTCGGCGGAACACGGGGCTCAGCTCTCGTCGTTGTCGCCGTCGGCCGGCGCGTCGCCGTCAGCCTCGGACTCACCCTCGGTCGCGTCCGCGTCCTCGGCGTCCACCAGCTCGGGCTCGTCGGCTTCGACGCCGGCATCCGCCTCGAGCGCCTCGAGCGCTTCCTCGGACATCGGCGCGTTGATGGTGACAACGGTGCGTTCGGGGTCGATCTCGAACTCGGCGCCGTCGGGCAGGGTCAGGTCGGACACGCGCTTGACGTCGCCGATCGCCATGCCGGTGACGTCGAGCCCGAGGTAGTTCGGTACGTCGAGCGGCTTGACGGCGATCGGGACGGTGTGGAGCACCTGGTTCAGGATGCCGTCGTCGTCGACGGTCTCGTCCTCGTTCTCGAGGTGGACCGGGATCTCGACCGAGATCTGCGCGTTGCGGTCGACGGCGAGGAAGTCGACGTGGACGACCTCCTGGCGGACCGGGTGGATCTGGAGGTCGCGGGCGAACACCAGCGTGGTGTCACCGGCGAGCTCGAGCCGGATCATGACGTTGCGGCCGGCCTCGGTGTGGAGGGCGTGGTAGAGCTCGAGCGCGTCGACGTGGAGCGCGGTCGGCTCGACCTCGTAGCCGTAGACGATGGCGGGGACGCGACCGGTGCGGCGGAGGCGACCGGTGGGGCCCTTGCCGAGCTCGGTGCGCGGTTCGGCGGAGAGGCTGACCTGCTTGGACACGGGAGTTCCTGGGGTGGGTCGGTCCCCGGCGTGGGTCGGTCACTCTCACCCCGAAGGTCCCGGGGGTCGGGCGGCGAGGTGCTTCACGCGGGGTGTCCGGCCGGGCGGTGCCACGGACGCCGGACGTGCGACGACCCGCGGTTGACGCGGGCCGTGGACCCGTGAGGCTACCCGGACGCCGGTGACCCCGGCAACCGGTGGCCGCTCGTCAGACGTTCTCGCCGCGGAAGATCTCGCTGACGGATTCGTCCTCGAACACCGCTCGGAGGGCCGAGGCGATGATCGGCGCGATCGACAGGACCACGAGCTTGTCCCCCGCGGGGCGACGCTCCTCGGGGATCGGCAGGGTGTTGGTGACCACCACCCGTTCGATGTCGGACTCGGTGAGCCGCTCGGCAGCGGGGCCGGAGAACAGTGGGTGGGTCGCGAGTGCGATGACCTTGGCCGCCCCCCGTTCCTTCAGCAGCTTGGCAGCGCCGCAGATGGTGCCCGCGGTGTCGATCATGTCGTCGACCAGGATCGCGGTCTTGCCCTCGACGTCACCGATGACGTCCAGGGTGACGCTGACGTTCTGCTGTTCGGGGTCGCGCCGCTTGTGCAGGATCGCGATGGTCGAACCCACCTGGCCGGCGAACTTCTCGGTCAGGCGCACCCGTCCCGCGTCCGGGGAGACGATGACCCGCTCCTCGGGTGAGGTGTTCTCCTTGACCCACTCGACCAGCAGCGGCAGCGCCGTGAGGGCGTCGAACGGGTCGTCGAAGAAGCCCTGGATCTGGCCGGTGTGCAGGTCGACCGACATGATCCGGTCGACACCTGCGGCCTCGTACATGTCGGCCATCAGCTTGGCCGCGATCGCCTCGCGCGACAGGGCCTTCTTGTCGGAACGCGAGTAGCCGTAGTACGGCACCACCGCGATGACCCGCTTGGCCGACGCCCGCTTGAGCGCGTCGATCATCACCAGCTGTTCGACGATGAAGTCGTTGATGCTCATCCCACCCGGGACCGAGACATGCGACTGCAGCACGAAGGCGTCCGTGCCACGGACCGACTCGGCGAAGCGGGTGTACAGCTCGCCGTTACTGAACTGGGCGAGCTTGACCTCGCCGATGCGCATCCCGAGGTGGTCGGCGACCTCGCGTGCCAGCTCCGGGTAGCTCGTGCCGGAGAAGAGCATCATCCGCTTCTTGGTGACCAGTTCCACAGGAGCCTCGGCAGGTGGTGGGTGGAGTGAGGGAGCGAGCGGGGAAGCTGCGCGCGACGGTAGCGCTGTCAGCGCTCCCCGACCCAGCCCTCCTTGGTGATCTGGCGGCTGCGGGCGATCGCGAGCGCACCGTCGGGGACGTCGTCGGTCACCACCGACCCGGCAGCGACGTAGGCGTCCGCCCCGACGGTCACCGGAGCGATCAACGACACGTCGCACCCGACGAAGGCGCCGGCACCGATGGTGGTGTGGGATTTCGTCCGACCGTCGTAGTTCACGGTGATGACGCCGCAGGCGATGTTGGCGCCAGCGCCGACGGTCGCGTCGCCCACGTAGGCCAGGTGGGGGACCTTCGCGCCGTCCGCGACGTCGGCGTTCTTGGTCTCGACGAACGCCCCCGCCTTCGTGTCCGCGCCGAGCCGCGTGCCAGCTCGCAGGTGGGTGAACGGCCCGACGCTCGCGCCACGACCGATGGCGGCGCCGTCGGCGCGGGTCGAGTGCACCGTCGCGTCGGGACCCACCTCGGTGTCGGTGAGGTGGCTGTTCGGTCCGACCACGGCACGCTCACCGACGACCGTGCTGCCCTCGAGGATCGTGCCGGGCAGGAGCCGTGCGTCACGGTCGACGCGCACGGACACGTCGACGTGCGTGGACGCGGGGTCGTCGATGGTGACGCCGACCTCGGCGGCGAGGTGTGCGAGGTGCCGGTCGCGGAGGACGGCGCCAGCGGCGGCGAGCTGCCAGCGGTCGTTGACCCCGGCGACGTGCGTCTCGTCGGCGACCACGGCCGCCACGCGCTGCCCGTCGCCGGTCAGGATCTGGACGACGTCGGTGACGTACAGCTCGCCCTGGACGTTTCGGTCGTCGATCCGGCTGAGCGCGTCCTCGAGCGGGCCGCGTGCCACGAGGTACATCCCGGCGTTGATCTCGCCCACCGAGCGCTCATCCTCGGTGGCATCCCGGTGCTCGACGATGCGGTCGACGGCACCGTGGCCGTCCCGGAGGACCCGGCCGTACCCGGTCGGGTCATCGAGCACCGCCGTCAGCATCGCGGCGACGCCACCCTCGGCGGCGTCGAGGAGCGACCCGAGCGTCGCGGCCGTCAGCAACGGGGTGTCACCCGGCACGATCACGACCCGGTCGATGCCCTCGCGCAGGGCCGGGAGGGCGACCTGGACGGCGTGCCCGGTCCCGCGCTGCTCCCCCTGGACCACCGTGACCGACCCGGGGACGCCGACCGCCGCGACCTCCGCCTCGACGTCCTCCCGTTGGTGGCCGACCACCACGATGACCTGCCCGAGCCCGAGGGGGCGGAGCGCCTCGAGCACGTGGCCGACCAGCGACCGACCGGCGGTGCGGTGCAGCACCTTGGCCACGTCCGAGCGGAACCGGGTGCCCTTCCCGGCGGCGAGCACGATCGCAGCGACGTCGCCGCGCTCCGGGTTGGGGTCCTGGTCCACGGTGATCTCCTCGGCGGTGCCCCTCGGGGCGTTCGTCCCGTCGGGCGTGTGTGCAGCTGGGAGGCAGGGGATCGAACCCTGGATTCCGACTCCAAAGGACGGCGTGTTACCGCTACACCACCTCCCAAGGGTGGACCCGCGCGTCGCGACCCGCGGGTGCGGCGCGAGGCTAGTCGCGCCAGACGTCGGGCCCGCCGGCCGGCGACAGCCCGACCTCGACCCGGTCGAACACGTCGGCCACCGCGCGTTGCAGCCGGACGGCATCCTGCGCGTTCTCGGCCAGACCGACCACCGTCGGCCCCGAGCCGGAGACGAGCGCACCGAGCGCACCTGCGTCGAGGATCGCTTGGCGCCGTTCGGTCAGCTCGGGGCGCAGGTGTTCGGCGGCGACCTGCAGATCGTTGTGGAGCGCGTCGCCGAGCGCTTCCGCGTCGCCGTTGCGCAGCGCCTGCAACACCGCGTCTGGCTCGGCTTCCGAGGGCGTCGCCACCTCGTCGTAGGCGCGGTAGACGTCGGGGGTGGACAGCGGTGTGTCGCTGATCCCGACGACCCAGTGGTAGCTGCCACGGGTGAGGACCTGGGCGGTGGCCGTCCCGGTGCCCGTCGCCAGGGCGGTGCCACCGGACACGCAGAAGGGCACGTCGGCGCCGAGTTCAGCGGCCAGCTCCCGCAGCCGCGCGCGGCCGAGACCAGCACCCCACAGCTCGTCGAGCGCGACGAGCGCAGCCGCCGCGTCCGCCGAGCCGCCGGCCATCCCAGCGGCGACCGGGATGTGCTTGTCGAGGTGCAGCCGCGTGGTGGGGCCGCAGCCGTTGGTCGCGCTGCCGAAGCCGGTCTCGGCCATGATGACGCGAGCGGCCCGGACGGCGAGGTTCGCTTCGTCGTCGGGGACGCCCGACGTGCCGTCCTGGGTGAAGTCGAGCTGCATCGAGCGCCGCCCGGCGGGGTGCTGCGCCGAGGGCCCCTCGACGTGCGCGGTCACGGTGTCGTAGAGGGACACGGTCTGCAGCACCGTCACCAGTTCGTGGTAGCCGTCCGGCCGAACACCGCGGACGGTGAGGAAGAGGTTGATCTTCGACGGCACGCGGACGCGGACGCGCGAGACAGGACGGTGCTCGTCCCCGTCGCGGCTCAACCGCATCACCTCCCCGGCCGCTCCGTGGGGACGGCACGCGCCGCAGCTCGAGCGCGGCTCGGCCGTCCCGCTCAGCCGATGGGCAATGCTACGGAGGCGGCGCCTGGCCTCCGCATCGGGGGCCTCCGGTGCGCGTCACCCGCCGACGGGACCGTCACCACCAGCGCCGCGTCCCGCGACGATCGCGTCGCCGAGCCGCGTGATCGCCGCCGCGTCGAGGGTCTCCGCCCGGGCACCGAGGTCGACGCCCGCCTGGGCCGCCGCAGCCGCCAGCTCGTCCGGTGACGCGACGGCGCGGAGGGTGTTGCGCAGGGTCTTGCGACGCTGGGCGAAGGCCGCATCGGTCAGGGCGAGCAGCATCCGCCGCCGGTCGCCCGTCGGGGCGTCGGCCCGGCGGGTGATCCGCACCATGACCGAGTCGACGTTCGGGACCGGGTGGAACACCGCACGCGGGATGGCGAGGACCACCCGCGCATCGGCCTGGAGTGCCAGCTTGACCGACACGCCGGCGTGCAGCGGGTCACCGGGACGAGCGACCCACCGCTCGCCCACCTCGCGCTGCACCATGACGAACTGGTCGCCGACGGCCGGGTCGGCCAACGCGTGCATGACGATCGGCGTCGCGGTGTTGTAGGGCAGGTTCGCGACCAGCCGGACCTGCTCGCCTCCGGTGAGGGCCCCGAGGTCGCTGCGGAGCGCGTCGGCGTGCACCACCTCGACGTTCGGTACGTCGGCGAGGACCTCGGCGAGCGCACCGACCATCCCGGCATCGATCTCGATCGCCACGACGTGGCGGGTCGCCTCCGCGAGGCCGAGCGTCAACGAACCGAGGCCGGGCCCGATCTCGAGCACCGTGTCCCCGGGACCGAGCTCAGCCGCGGCGACGATGCGACGCACGGTGTTCGGGTCGACGACGAAGTTCTGCCCGGCAGCCTTGCGGGGAGCGAGGCCGTGCTCGCGTAGCAGCCGCTGGACCTCGGTCGGCGTGAGCAGGGCGGTCCTCGAAGGTGGGGGGCGGGCCGAGGCTACGCCCCCACCCGGGCCGGACCGTCAGCGCACGCCGATCTGACGCGAGCAGTGCGGCCACGCTTCCCAGCCCTGCGACCGCTGCACCCACCTGCCGGCCTCGATCTGCTGCTCGCGGGTCGCCTCGTAGGCGTACGTCGGGGCGCCGGCCGGCTTGTTGGCCCGCCACGTGTCGGGGTGGAACTGCAGCCCACCGTGGTAGGTCCCACGGGTCGCCCAGTTCCCGCCCGACTCGCAGCGCGCCAACCGGTCCCACACGTCGTCACCGGGGGCGCTCCTCGCGCGTGGCGCCGGAGCGGGCTTCGGCGCCGGCGCTGGTGGCGGATGCGGATGCGGCGCCGCGGTGCCGACGAGGACCACGCGGCCGACGGGCTCGCGGACCACCTCGGAGTCGATCAGCTCGCGGTGCACCTCGTCGCCATCGACGCGTTCGACGCGGTAGGTGTCGCGTCGCAGCCCGTCGCTGCCCTCCGTCTCGACGCGCCGCTCCCCGCGTTCGAGGTCGCCGCTCTGCCGCTCGACCTCGTCGCGCTCGAGCCGAACATCCTCGACGACCTCGTCGAAGGCCACGCGCTCGACGGTGACGTTGCTGCCGGGCATGACCGGAGCGGCGAGGTCCCAGTCGACGGTGTCGTCGGGACCGAGTTCGATCCCCGCGTCGATGAGCAGCGCCCCGACGGTGGTCGCCAGCGTCCGCACCTCGCGGACCGTTCCGTCCACCTGCAGCTGCACCGGACGGGGCAGGTGCACGGCGATGGTGTCGCCGTCCTCGATCGGTGAGGTCCACCTCGGCGTGCTGTACCCGCCGTCGTCGCGGACGTCGATGCCCGCCTCGGTCAGGATGCCTGCGACGGACCCGACGGGTGCGGTCACGCGGCGCACCACGGCCCCGGCGATGGCCACGTCGACGGTGATGGCCCGGTCGATGTCGATGGTGTCGACCTGCTCGAGCGGGACGTCACGGGCGGGGATCACCTGGTCCGCAGGACCGAGCCCGAGCCCGAGCTCGTCGAGGACCCCGCCGACCGTCGTGGCGTAGGTCCGGGTGTGCAGCACGTCCCCGTCGACGGCGACCTCGACGGCGTGCGACCAACCCACGAGCGGCACGGAGGCGAGCCCGAGAGCGACCAGGGAGACCGCTGCGCGGGTGCGGGACCGCAGGCGCGGACGGTTGGCGGAGGGAGACATGAGGGCGGACCGTACGGATGGACGCGACGAACGGCCGGGGCCTTCCGGACAGGGTCCACCGAGCTCGCCCCTCCGGATCCCGGCGCGGTGCGGCGCGATCGGATCGTGGCCACGGCAGCGAACCTGCAGGTCAGAGGCGGTTCTCGGGTATCAGTCCACCGGGAGGGCGAAGGCCCGGACCGCGTTGGCGAGCACCTGCTCCTCGAGGTCCTCCGGGTCGCGACCCTGCGTCGCGGCCAGCGCACGCAACGTCAGCGGGAGGTAGGAGGGGTCGTTGGACCCGCCACGGTGGGGGTGCGGGGTCAGGTACGGCGAGTCGGTCTCGGTGAGCAGCAGCTCGGCCGGTGCCGCAGCGGCTGCAGCGCGCAGGTCCCCGGCGTTCTTGAACGTCAGGTTCCCGGCGAAGGACAGGAACCAGCCCCGGTCGGCGCACCTGGCCACGACATCGACGTCCCCCGAGAAGCAGTGCATGACGACCCGGCCGGGCGCTCCCTGGTCCTCGAGCACGGCGAGCAGGTCGTCCCAGGCGTCGCGGCAGTGGATCACCAGGGTCTTGTCGTGCTCCTTGGCGAGATCGATGTGGGCTCGGAAGGCCGCATCCTGCTGCTCGGGCGTGGTGTGGTCGTGGTGGTAGTCCAAGCCGGTCTCGCCGATGGCGACGACCTCGGGCTCGGTAGCGAGCCGCGCGATGACCTCGAGCACCTGCGGGGTGGCCTCCATGGCGTCGTTCGGGTGCACCCCCACGGCGGCGTAGACGCCGTCGTGACGCCGGGCGGTGGCGACCGCCTGCGCCGAGGACGCCATGTCGGTCCCGACCGTGATCAGCGTCGTGACCCCGGCGTCAACGGCCCGGGCCACCTGGGTGGCGGCCGAGAGGTCGAAGTGGTGGTCGAGGTGGCAGTGGGTGTCGACGTACGGCACGAGGCTGGCCTCCGTCTGGGGGACGAACGAGCACGTCGGGACCGGGGTTCCGGTCCGAGGACCGGGCCGAGTGGGGCGGGGGTGGTCACGCCCCGTCGCTCCCCCGTCGGCCCGCTCGAGGGCCGGACACGACGCGACCCGCCACGCGGGCGGGTCGAAGAACAGCGTACCAGGACGCTCGTCCCGGTGTCCCGCGCGGGGTGTGTCGCTCGGTCGCGATCGCGGCGCGTGGTCGACGGTCGTGAAGCGACCGTCG
>NZ_JBBEBZ010000206.1:0-9190 GCF_040882075.1 Nitriliruptor sp. | reverse complement strand
CCCCCCCCCCCCCCCCCCCCCACGGGGTGTTCCCCGGGGTGGTCGCTTCACGACCGGACCGGGTCCGACGTCGAGCTGGCGGACCGTGTCACCGGATGGCGTCGGCCGACACCACCTCGCCGCCGATCGGCGCCGCCAGCACCTCCCCGGTGGCGAGGTCGACGACCAACGGGGCTGCCGGGTCGAGGACCACCAGCGCGGAGCCGCCGAGGACGGTCACCCGGCCGGTGACACGCGGCCCGGTGGCTTCCGCCGGGAGGTCGAAGCTGGCACCGCCGACCTCGAGGACCGCCCCGCCTGGTCCTGGACGGAGCGCCCCGTCGAACGTGCCTCCATCGCCGACCACGAGGTCGAACACACCCTCACCGACCGGCGTGAGCGGGTTGGAGGCGGGCATCGCTGGGGCGCCATCGCCCTGCCGGTCGAGCCGCACGGTGAACGCCTCGCCCGCGAGGTCGTCGATGAGCAACAGCCCTCCCTCGCGTGTCGCACCCTCGCCGTCATCGGTCCACACCCAGCTGCGGACGGTCAGCGACCGATCGTCCGCGAGCTCGAACGTGGCCGCGAGGTTCGGATCGTCGCTCGGACCGTCATCGTTCCAGCCGATGGTCCGGACCTCGAGTGGCGCCCCTTCGCCCGAACGCGCGACCGCCGCGAGCAGGTCACCCTCCGGTGACCACACCGCCGCCGGTGCACGGCCGTCCTGGAGGTCGGGCACACCGAGCGGGAAGCCGTTCGCGCCCTCGATCGGTGGGGCGGGGAAGTTCGTCCCCACCGGGTCGACGTCGGTCGCCACCTCGCCGTCGACGACCCGCAGCCACCGGACGTCGAAGGTGCCCTCGGCGCGGGTTGTGATCGCGACCGTCAGGTCGGTCGCCGTCGAACCGGGCCGGACCGCGACGGCGACCACGGTGCTCTCGCCCTCGGTCGGGAAGGTGACCAGCTCCTGCGACGACCCGTCGGGACGGATCAGCGACACGGTGCGGTCGTCCGCGACGACCAGGCCGTCACCGAGGTCCGCGGTTCCCGAACCGGACGGTTCCTCCTCGACAGGGTCCGGCCCAGCGTCCGACGAGGGTGCGAGCCCACCGAGGAGCGCGCCGGCGACGACGTCGTCACCGAGCCGGCTGGACACCGTGACCGTGCTCGGGGGAAGGAAGCGCAGGGTGACCGCCGTGCCACCTCCGACCAGCAGCGCCGTCCGCCCACGAGCGTCGAGACTGACCGCCTCGGCATCGACACCGAGGTCGGTGCCACCCGCGGTGTCCCCCAGCCGCACGCGAACACCGGTACCACCCGCGTGCTCCAGGGCGAACACGGCAGCCTCATCGGTCGCGACGAAGTCGCTACTGACGTCGATCGCGTCTCCGACCGTGCCGTCGTAGGTCTCGCGCTGCTGGACCTGGAAACCGTCCCCGGTCCGTTGCAGCACCAACGCACCCTGGCGTTCGGCGCCTCGGACCCGGAGCCGGCTGAGATCGTCCTCGTCCGCGACGGGACCGCTCCACTCGATGAGCACGTCGATGGCGTCGAGTTCGTCGGCGACCGTGACCGTATGGATCTCGACGGCGGCGCCGAGGTCGGGGTCGAGCGAGCCGGGGACCTCGCCATCGCCGTCGAGCGGGACCACGTACACGGCCGGCGCGGCGTCGACGAGTTGCGAGGTACCCGTGTAGGCGAGCCACCGTCCATCGGGGGAGATCGCCACGCTCGGCGCCTGGCCCGTCGCACCGGGCAGGTCGAGGGTGGAGGTCGGCACGACACCCCCGGTGCCGGGATCGCCGTCCCCGTCCTGCCACATGGTGACGACGAGGGCCTCCTCGCCTGGGGGTGCGACGACGGCGGCCGCCTGGTAGCTGTCGAAGCTGGACCCGGGTGCGGCCGAGAGCGCGCTCACCTCGCCGAGTCCGCCCCAGGTCACATCCCGGTCGCCGGTGGCGAGGTCGGCGATCACGATCTGCCCGTCCTCGAGCGCGAGCAGGGCGTGGGTGGGATCCCCTGGGGTCAGCGACTCGGCCGGTGACTCGACCACCTCGGGGGTGTCGGCAACCTCCGGCGACCGCGGGAGCCCGCCGTCGAGGATGGTCGGGACGATGACGGCGGCCGCGGCGATGGCGGCGACGCCGGCGAGGGACCAGCTGGCGACGCGCAGCCGCTGACGGCGGCCGATGCGCTGCTGCACCCCCTGGTACAACGACGGCGTCGGCTCGACGCCCTCGGCACGGGCGCGGAGCGAGTCGCGGACGCGCTGCTCGATCGGGTCCATCAGCGATCACCTCCGGGGTGCTGCGTCGGGGCGGGCCCACCTCGGACATCACCCGTGCCCGCCGCGCCGAGCAGCTCCTGCAGCCGAGCCAACCCGCGTGAGGTGTTGCTCTTGACCGTCCCGACCGAGCAGCCGAGGAGCTCGGCGGTATCGGCCTCGGAGAGGTCCGCGTAGTAGCGGAGGACGACCGCAGCGCGTTGCTTGGCCGGCAGCCGTTGGATGCCCTGCCAGACGAGGTCCCGATCGGCGGCGTCCTCGTCGAGGAGCCGCACGCCGCGGTCGTCGCCGGTGCGGGCGGACGCGATCCGACGTTCGAGGTAGCGGCGGCGCAACCGGGAGTTGGCCTCGTTGGCGACGGCCCGGCGCACGTAGGCGCCGACGTCGCGGACCCCGCCCTTCTGCCAGCGGACGTAGACCTTCGCGAACGCCTCGGACACCACGTCCTCGGCCTGGTCCGGGTCGCTCACCAGGAGGTAGGCCAGGCGGACCGCCTGGCGGTGGTGGGCGTTGTAGATCGCCGCGAACGATCGCTCGTCCACCACCTCTCGCACCATCGCGAGCACCTGGGTCCCCATCTCGTCGTGGACGGCCGTGCCGGTGATCTACCGGCGGGGACGTCCCCTCCACACCACCTCGACGCACGCACGCCGGTCGAGGTTGCACCGGGCATGGTGGCTCACCGACCGGCGTCCGCGTGCTTGGCCGCGACCACCGCGTCGAACACCACACGCTTCGGGACCCCCGCCGCCTGCGCCACCGTGGCGATCGCGGCCTTTCGGCCGGACCCCTCCGACTCGAGCTCGTGGACGCGTGCGGCCAGCTGGTGCGGTGTGAGCACCCGCGCCACGGGCTCGGGAGCGCCACCGATGACGACGGTCAGCTCGCCGCGGATGCCGTGCTCAGCGACGCGGGCAGCGAGATCACCGAGGCTGCCCCGCACCACCTCCTCGTGGAGCTTGGTCAGCTCGCGGCACAGCGCTGCGGGGCGGTCGGGACCGAGAGCGTCGGCGAGGTCGACGAGGTCGTCGTCGGCCCGGTGGGGAGAGACGTAGAGCACGATCGTGCGGACCTCGTTCGCGAGCTCGGCCAGACGATCGCGTCGCGAGCCGCCCTTGCGGGGCAGGAACCCCTCGAAGGCCACCCGGTCCGACGGCAGCCCCGACACCACGAGCGCGGCGAGCAGGGCGGACGCGCCGGGGACCGCCTCGACCCGGAGGCCCGCCGCGGCCGCGGCCGCGATGAGCCGGTAGCCGGGGTCGGAGAGGGCGGGCGTCCCCGCGTCCGAGACGAGCACGAGCCGCTCCCCCGCCTCGATGCGGACCAGCAGCTCGGGGACCCGTTCGCGTTCGTTGTGCTCGTGGAGGCTGAGCTGGCGCACCTCGCTGTCGACGTGCGCGAGCAGCTTGCCGGTCCGTCGAGTGTCCTCGGCGAGGACCAGGTCGGCGGTGCGCAGCGCCTCGGCGGCACGCGGGGACAGGTCGCCGAGGTTGCCGATCGGCGTGGCCACCACGACCAGCGCGCCGGGCTGCGGGTCGTCGCTCACGCTGCCCTCCGACGTCGGTCCACCGCGGTCCACGGCCGAGCCGAGCCTACGCTCGCCCGCGTGACCCGACGCCGACCCGCTCCCGCGTTCGTGGCGGCGGTGGCCGTCGCGGCCGTCGCCGCGGTCCTCACCTTCGCGCGGCTCGGTGCACCGCCCGGGATCGTCTTCGACGAGACCTACTACGTGCCCGACGCGCGAGCCATGCTCGAGACCGGTGCCGAGGACGACTTCGCGGTCCACCCGCCGCTCGGCAAGTGGCTGATCGGGGCCGGCATCGCGGTGGTCGGTGACACGCCCGCCGGGTGGCGTGGCGGTGGCGCGGCCCTGTCGGTGCTCGCCGTCGCCGCGAGCGTCGAGATCGCCCGCCGGCTCACGGGCCGGCTGCTGTTCGGGGTCGTGGCCGGCGCGTTGGTCCTCGCCGACGGCGTGTGGATCACCCTCGCGCGGCTCGCCATGCTCGACAGCGCCCTCGCCGCGTTCGTGACGTTCGGCACGCTCGCGCTCGTCGTCGACCACCAGCGCGCCACCGCCCGCGCGAGCGACGTCCTCGCCCACGGGCCCGCGGCCTCCAGCACGGGGACGGACGACGGTGAGCGTCACTCGACCGAGCGTGCGGCACCGACCGTCTCGCGGTGGCCACTGTGGCTCGCCGGCGTGGCCTTCGGTGCGGCGGCGGCGACCAAGTGGTCCGCGCTGTTCGCCCTGGCCGGAGCGGGTCTGCTCGCGCTCGGGTGGGAGGTGGCGGCCAGACGCCGCCGCGCCAGCCCGGCCGGAGACCACGGCCCGGGGATCCCCATCGGCAGCCTGGCCCGGGTCGCCGGCGCCCTGGTCCTGGTCCCCACGGCCGTCTACGCGCTCAGCTGGGCGCCGTGGCTCGCGGGGTACGCCGCCACCACGATCGCTGCGGAGCGCTGCGAGGTGGACGGGGTGCGTGACCCGGGCTGTGCGCCGCCGTGGTCGGAGCGCCTGGCCGGGCTCGCCCGCCACCACGCGGACATCACCCGGTTCCACCTCGGGCTGGAGGCCGAGCACCCCTACCGCGCACCCGCCACCACGTGGCCGGCGCAGGTCCGGCCCGTCGTCGCCCACTACGAGAGCTGCGACGAGACCGGCACGCGCGACGACGGCACCCCGTGCCTCGGTCCGGCCGGACGCGCGAGCGAGGTCGCGATCCTCGGCAACCCGGCGCTGTGGTGGTCGGCGCTGCTGCTCGTGCCGCTGTCGGCCGCGGCCCTGCGACGGCGCGACGGCGCGGCGGTCGTGCCGCTGGTGATGCTCGGCGCGCAGTTCGTCCCGTGGCTGATCGCTGCTCGACCGGTGTTCAACTTCTACACCGTTCCGCTGGTGCCGATGCTCGCGGTGGCCGTCGTCGTGGCCTGCGCCGAGCTCGACCGGCCCGCGCTGCGGCGCTGGACGCTGGGTGCCGGTGCTGGTGCCGCCATCGCGGTCGGTGCCGCGACCCTGGCCACCGGCGCTGGTCGCCCGGCGGCGACGACGGCGGCCGTCCTGGCGGCGACCGCCGGCGTGGCGGTCGGCAGCTTCCTCGACGAGCGACGCGCGCGGCGGTGGGGCGCCCCGACCCGAGCGCTCCGGGTCGGGACGATCACCTCGTTGCTGGTCCTGGCAGCGGCGGCGGTCCTGCTCGTGTACCTCTCCCCGCTCTGGTTCGCGCTGCCGATCGAGGAGAGCTCGCTCCGGCAGCGGTGGTGGTTGCGCAGCTGGGTCTGATCCGGCTGCCTCTCGTCGGTCCCTCACCGTCGTCCGGTCGCGGGCAGGAGCAGGTGGAGCGGGGTCCTGGTGTGGCGTTGCCGCCACGTGAGGGCCCCGGAAGCGGTTCAGCCCGGTCAGCGGGGTGCTGGTGTGGCGTTGCCGCCACGTCAGAGCCCCGGACGCGGTACCTGGCCAGCCAGCTAGCGTCGCCCCTCGGTGTCCGGCGAGCGAGGCGAGGAGGCGAGGTGCGGGCCAAGCAGCTCACGATCGACGAGCTCGCGCAGGCGTCGGGTGTCTCGAGCCGGAACATCCGCTACTACCAGACCCGCGGGCTGCTCCCGCCCCCGGAGGTCAGCGGCCGCCTCGGGTACTACGACCGCCGTCACCTCGAGCGCCTCGCGTTGATCCAGGAGCTGCAGGCCGAGGGGCTGAACCTGCAGGCGATCGGGTGGTTGCTGAGCGGCGGCGCCACCGTCGACACCAGCGAGCTGCGCCGCATGAAGCGGGCCCTCCTCGACGAGTGGATCGTGGAGAAGCCCGTCGAGCTCCCGATCGGCGAGGTGGTGTCGGGCTACGACGGCGCGGACCCGGAGGGCAACGACGCGGAACGCGCCATCGGTCTCGGCCTGTTCGAGCGCGTGGAGGATCCGGAGCTCGTCCGGGTCCGGATGCCGTCGGTCCTCGAGGCCGGTCGCGAGCTCACCGAGATGGGCGTGCCGATCAGCCGACAGCTCGACGTCCTCGAGCTGATGCGCACGCACGCGACGGCGGTCGCCGAGGCGTACGTGACCATGTTCGACGAGGTGGTGCTGGCCGACTGGGACGCCCGGGGCCGGCCGGCCGAGGACTGGCCGCGCGTGCGTGCGGCGCTCGAGCGGATCCGCCCGCTCGCCGGTGACGCGCTCCTGGCAGTCTTCCACCAGGTGATGGCGCGGGCGGCCGCCGACCTGGTCGAGAGCGCCGCCCGGCCCGACGAGGAGCACGACCCCGTGGACACCCAGGAGGACTGAGCGCGTCGGCCCCCGGCCTCACGGGCACGCACACCACTTGACTGTTACAGCTGGAGCTGTCACCGTTACGGGACCGTAAGTTACTCCCCCGTAACGGAGACCCGATGCCGCTCCTCAGCTCCCCCGTCCGGCCGCTGCCGGCCCGGGTGCGATCGGTGCTCGGCTCCTCGCTGCTGGCGGGGCTGGCCTCGCCACACAGCGTGGACCGCTACCTCGAGTCCGTGCACCCGCTCTGGACCACCGAGGGTGGTCGCGCACAGGTCACCGCGGTCCACCGCGAGACCGACGACGTCGTCACGCTCACCCTCCAGCCCGACCACGCGTGGGCCGGATCGATCGCTGGTCAGCACGTGCGCATCGGCGTTCCGAGCGACGGGGTGACGCAGACCCGCACCTACTCGGTGTCCTCCTCGGCCCACCGGGCGGACGGTCGCTTCACGATCACCGTCAAGCGCAAGGACGGCGGGGTCGTGTCCGGCTTCCTCCACGAGCGCGCCGTGCCGGGAACGATCCTGTCGTGCTCGGCGGCCACCGGCGAGGTCGTCCTGCCCGAGGCCCGGCCCAACCGCCTGGTGCTCGTCAGCGGCGGTAGCGGCATCACGCCGGTCGTCTCGATGCTCCGCACGCTCGCCGACGAGGACCACGGCGGTGCGGTCACCTTCCTGCACTACGCCCGGACGACGGACGACGTGCCGTTCCTCGCCGACCTGCGAGCCATCGCCGCCCGGCTGCCGCGGGTGGATCTGCACATCGTGCCGACCGGTGGAGGGCCGGGCGAGGTCCTGACCGGACGGTTCGAGGCGGCCCACCTCGACCGCGTCGCGCCCGACCACCGGCAGACGCTCACCTTCGCGTGCGGGCCCACCGGGCTGATCGATGCGCTCGAGGAGGCCTACGCGGCCGGGGACGCCGGGGACCTGCTGCAGGTCGAGCGGTTCACCCCCCGGGCGCTGGTCCGTACCGAGGGTGTCTCGGGCGGGACGATCAGCTTCGCCCGATCAGGTATCGAGGTGATCGACGACGGCCGCTCGCTGCTCGAGCAGGCCGAGGCCGCCGGTCTCACCCCCGAGAACGGCTGCCGCATGGGCATCTGCCACACCTGCACCCGGTTCAAGCCCGAGGGCGCCGTCACCGACCTGCGTGACGGCCGCATCTGTGACACCCCCGACACCCGCGTCCAGATCTGCGTGAGCGTCCCCGCCGGCGACGTGGTCGTGGACCTGTAGCTCCGGGCGCGATGGATCCCACCCGCCGTCTCGGTCGCTACGCCCCCTCCTGGCCGCGCCACCGCCGGCCCCACCTCCCCCATCCCGCACGCTCGAAGGAGCACCCGTGCCCATCGAACTCGACCTCGCCCCCGCGCCGAACGCGCTCCGTCCCGACGAGCTGGTCTCGCCGGCCGACTTTGCGCTGCCGCCCTGCGCCGCGCACCTGTCCGCGGAGCAGGTCGAGGAGCTCGGCCGCGAGCTCGACGCGATCCGTCAGCGCCACCTCGACGACCGCGGCGAGACCGACCGGCGCTACATCACCGCGATGGTCCGGCTGCAGAAGGCGCTCGAGATCGGCGGTCGAGGCCTGCTGTTCGCCGGCTTCTTCCCGCCGGCGCTGATCGGCGGTGCGGCCGCGCTCGGCCTCTCCAAGATCCTCGACAACATGGAGATCGGCCACAACATCATGCACGGCCAGTACGACTGGATGGAGGACCCGCGCCTGCACTCCTCCGCGTACGAGTGGGACAACGCCGCTCCAGCCTCGCAGTGGAAACACGGCCACAACGTGGTCCACCACACCTACACCAACGTGGTCGGCAAGGACCGTGACGTCGGCTACGCGCTGCTGCGTGTCAGCGAGCTCCAGCCCTGGTCGCCCCGGGACCTCGGCAACCCGCTCTACATGGCGATCCTCGGCCTGATGTTCCAGTACGGCGTCGCGCTCCACGAGCTCGAGGTCGAGCGCCTCACCAGCGGCGACAAGCCGATGGACGATGCCAAGCCCATCCTCGCGGCGATCCGCGCGAAGGCCGGCGCCCAGGCCAAGAAGGACTACCTGCTGTTCCCGCTCCTGGCCGGTCCCGTGGCGCCGTTCGTGATCGCGGGCAACATCGCCGCGAACCTGATGCGCAACGTGTGGGCCTTCACGGTCATCTTCTGCGGCCACTTCCCCGAGGGCGTGGAGATGTTCTCCGAGGAGGACATCGAGGGCGAGACCCGCGCCCGCTGGTACCTGCGCCAGATGCTCGGCTCGGCGAACCTCACCGGCGGCCCGGTCTTCCACGTGCTGACGGGCAACCTGTCGTTCCAGATCGAGCACCACCTCTTCCCCGACCTGCCGGCGTGGCGCTACGCCGCGATCGCCGCGGACGTCCGTGAGCTGGCCGACCGCTACGACCTGCCCTACAACACCGGACCGCTGCACCACCAGTTCGGCACGGTCATCAAGCGGGTCGTCCGCCTGTCGGTGCCGAACGAGTTCCCCGGCCAGGTCAGGCGGTTCGCGGCGCGCGTGACCGGCCGCACGTCGGAGACCATCGACGCGCTCGCCGAGGTCGGAGCGCAAGCACGCATCGCCCGCGACGGCACCGACCTCGCCGCCTGAACGACCCGGATCGACGAGGTCCGTGACGACAGCACCAGCTTCGAGGTGGAGCGTCACACCGACGAC
>NZ_JBBEBZ010000205.1:0-11564 GCF_040882075.1 Nitriliruptor sp. | reverse complement strand
AGTCGAGCAAGGGTGACAAGCGCGCCGTCGCGCTGCGTTACCCGACCCGCCAGTCACTCCAGCCGCTGCGCCACGACGGCGTGCTCGTCGAGATCGGCCATTGGGGTGGCACCTATCCCCACGAGCGCCACGCGGTGCGCAGCTTGATCGCCGAGCACGGACCGAGCTTGGGGATCGACGAATCGGTGGAGGAGTTCACGCCGTTCGAGGTCGAGGTGCTCGACCCGGTCCGGACCGCGGTCGAGAAGCTGATGCTGTTGCACGCCGCCGCGGCGAGCGACGCGGAGCGGCGCTTGGTGGTGGCCCGCCACTACTACGACGTGTGGCGCCTGCTCCAGGATGAACGCATCAGCCGCACACTCGCAGACTCCATGGCGGTGGCGACCATGGCCCGTGACGTCGAGACGTTCACACGTGCGGCCGGCCTGCCCTCGCGTGGGCGTCCGGCCGACGGGTTCGCCGCGAGCGAGGCGTTCGATCCGAACGACCCCGCGAACCAGCCGACCCGTGCGGTGTACGAGACCGTGGTGCTCGACAGTCTGCTGTGGGCAGGATCGGCCCGGCCTGACATCCCGCCGGTCGAGTTCGAAGCCGCCTACCATCACCACCAGGAGACCAGCCGCCCGGTTGGAATCCAATGAACTGAGTCTCCATCAGACCCAGGGCGAATCAGTTGCGCGGTCATCGCGTCGATCATGGGGCCGCCGCTGCGCTTGGCGTCGCTGGTGGCTGCGCGGACCCGCCGGACCATGGCGCTGAACGAGGTGAAGTCCGACATCATCCCGGCGCAGTGCCCCGCGACCGCCCGGACGTCCCACAGGGGGCAGTCGGTCGGCTGCGTCCAGTCGTCGCCCTCGAGGTCCGCAACTGGTCGGCGAGGCGCTGGTACTCCCTCTCGGCGAGCTTGCGGCGCTCGGCCCGTTCGATCGTGGGGAGCTCGTCGACACGCGTGCTGTTCATGGTCGTTCCCTCACCGGTTGGTCGGGCGCGATAGCGCCCGCGCGTGGACGTGGTCGACGTACATGTCGACGTCGTCGATCAAGCGGACCCAGCGGTCCCCGCCGAGATCGTTGGAGAGCTGCTGGCTGGCGATCGACCGGAGGTCGGCCCGGGCCTCACCGACCAGTTCCCAGCCCGCCTGCGCCTCGGCGAACTGGCGGCACCCCTGCGCGAACATCGCGTCGTAGATCGGCTGGCGCGGGTGTGTCGACGGCGAGCGCGCGACGGAGGGGCCGGCGGCGGGACGGTCACCGGGTCGGGGTGGGTCCCTCGGTGATGTCTCGGCGCGGGTCCTCGGCCACCGACCGCTCGAGCGCCCACCAGGCGCCGACGTCGTGGCGGCGCACGCGACCGACCATGGCGGCGAGGTTGCGCCGTGCGAGCTGTTCGTCGGCCTCCAACGCCTCGGCGATGGCTGTCGCGATCCCGGCCAGGTCGTAGGGGTTGCAGGTGATGACCTGGGGGAGCTCGGTGGCGGTGCCGGAGGTCTCCGAGAGCACCAACCGTCCCGGTCGGTCGAAGGCGTGCTGGACCAGGACGTACTCCTTGGCTGCCAGCGTCGCTCCCGCCAGCAGGGGGGTCACCACGAGTACGTCGGCCAGCCGGTAGAGCGCGCCGAGGACGTGACCGGGCACCCCACCGTGCAGGTACTCGATCGGCACCGGACCGCCCGGGAGGGTGAACCTGCCGTTGATCCGCCCGATCGATGACTCGA
The DNA here is from genome assembly GCF_040882075.1 of Nitriliruptor sp. Lineage (NCBI taxonomy): Bacteria > Bacillati > Actinomycetota > Nitriliruptoria > Nitriliruptorales > Nitriliruptoraceae > Nitriliruptor > Nitriliruptor sp. Next base: position 9,850 of record NZ_JBBEBZ010000205.1, on the reverse strand, counting down.
GCTTGCGGCGCGCTCCCAACGACCCCGTGGGTGTGACGCTGGAGACCACCAGGAACGCCACCTGGCCGTGCAGATCGGCACGGCGCTCGAGGAGCTGCTCGATCGCCGCGAGCTGCTCGAGCAGCCCTCCCGAGGCGTGCTGCCGATCGACGGTCAGCACCAGGGATCGTCCAGCGAGGTGGTCCCGCCAGCGCTCCACCTCGCGGTCCACCGCCGGTCCGCTGGACAGCGCGAGCACCTCCTCGACCGCCACACCCGGCGGGTTCGCCAGCGTTCGCGTGCGACGCCCATCGGCGTGCAGCAGCGCCCCTTTGCGGGCCGCGACGCCGACGTCGTCGAGGTACCGCCCGAACGAACGCGCCAGGTTCTTGCGGTCGCGTTCGCCGGGCAGCGAGATGACGTCCGCTCCCGCAGCGCCGCGCATCAGCTCGGACCGCCACGGGAACCGTGCGAACAGCTCCGGCGCCGGCCACGGCGTCGGCAACCGCAGGGTGATCGCCAGATCGGACCGCTCGCTGCGGAGCATCCTCGGGAGCAGGGCGAGGGCGCTGCCGCGCAGGTAGACGAGCGTCTCGCGGTCGTCGAGCCGGTCGAGCACCTGTGCTGCGGTCCGCTCGCTCGCAGCTTCCAGACCGTCCCACATCGAGGGGTGGGTGACGGGTCGGGTGAGCTGGCCGTGCAGAGCTCGCTCGAGCGTCAGCAGCGCGCGGTCGTCCTTCGAGGTGGACGCATCGATCCACACCCCGTCACCGTCCTGCGCGAGACGGTGCAACAACCACCCGGTGTGATCACGCAGCGCCGGTCCCGCGTGCTCGTCGACGGGAGCTTCGCCGACCACGACGATGCGTTCGAGGTGGCGGCGCCTCACCGTGTGACCGTTCGCGTGCGACCTCGACTCGACACGCGGTTCCCCTCGGCGATCGTTGCGACCCGGCCAGGGTAACCCCGCCGCGGTCCGGGTCCGGTGTGCCCACGAGCCACGACGGGTGCGCGAGCGGTGTGCCTACCCTGGCATCCGTGCGTGTTCGGCGGACGAGGAGGAGAGCGTGACCGCTCCCGGATCGCTCGAGGATCGGCTCACGGGCGCCTTGTTGGGGACGGCGCTCGGCGACGCGGCCGGTGCGCCGTTCGAGGGGACGACGTCGCCGGTCGCCGACCGGGTCGACGCGTGGCTCGGCGCGGATGGCCAGCTGCGCTGGACCGACGACACGCACATGGCCCTCGCGCTCGCCGCGTCGCTGATCGCGACTGGCGGCCGGGTCGACCCGCAGCACCTCGGCGACACGTTCGCCCGCGCGTACGCGGAGGAGCCCTGGCGTGGGTACGGCTCGGGGCCACCGCAGGTCTTCGCCCGAGCCGCTCGCGGCGAGCCGTACGTCGAGGCGGCAGCGGCCCTGTTCGGTGGATCCGGATCGCTCGGCAACGGCGGCGCCATGCGGGCCGCGCCGGTCGCCATCGTCGGCTGCCCCGACCTCGCGGAGGTGGCACGGCTGGCGCGAGCACAGGCTGCGGTGACCCACGCCCACCCCGAGGGCCAGGACGGGGCGGTGCTCGTCGCTGGGGGCATCTGCGCGATCGTCGGCGACGAGGATCTCCGCGCCGGACCGGTCGATGCGCTCGAGCAGGTCGGGCAGCACCTGCGCACCGCCGAACTGAGGGACCCGCTCGATGCGCTCGTCGGGGTGGTCCGCTCGGGGGGTGACCTCGATGAGGCGATGGCCGGCCGGTCCACCGACGTCACCGCCGCCGGGTCGGTGCCCGCGGCCGTCGCCAGCTTCCTGCTCGGCGGCGACTCGGTCGTCGACGTGATCCGCTCCGCCATCCTCCTCGGCGGAGACACCGACACGGTGGCGGCCATGGCCGGAGCGCTCGCGGGCGCGGCCTACGGTGCGAGCTCGATCCCCGCTGCGCTGCTCGACCGGCTCGAAGCACGCGACGACGTCCTCCGCCTCGCCGGCCAGCTGATCGAGGTCCGGACCGCCTGACCATCTCTCCACCCCTCCCGGAGACGGCCGATGCCCACCCCACCGCTGGTGATCGACGGTCGCCCGCGGCCTGCGGCGCTCTTCCTCGCCGTCCACGAGGCCTTCCGCCGAGATGCCGCTCGGGTGGCGGCCGTCGCAGGGAGGGTCGAGGACGCCCCCCGCGCACGCCGGCTGGCCCGCCACTGGGAGCTGTACGCGGGGATGCTGCTCAGCCACCACCACGCCGAGGAGGCCGAAGCGCCCCCACCCGGATGCCGACCTCGGTGAGGCGCTCGGCATCCGGTGCTCCGACGATCGAGGAGACACACGATGAGCGGATCGAAGGACGACGGGCCGACGCTGCTGTCGGGCGGCAACCCACAGATCCCCACGGGCGACGGCGACCAACCCGTCCGGGCATCCACGAGGGCGAGGACGTCGACGAGGACCTGCTGGCCAGCTGGATCGAGCAGGCAGCGGCCATCCCCGGGTGGGACGGCTTCTGATCGGTCACTCGTGAGGACGTGAGCGGCGTAGGGCGCGCAGATCCTGGCTGGCACGCGGTGGCGGGTGCGGCCCGGGGGAGGGGTTGGTGGCCGTCACCTCGGTGCCGCGGCAGCTCCAGCAGTAGTAGACCAACCGGATCCCCGACGGTGTGCGTACGCCAGCCCGGCCGGCCTCCTCGAGCGTCGAGGTCGGGATCCCCTCGATGTCGTCGGACCCGCAGAGCTTGCACTCGAGCCGGAGGTCGCGGTCCCACTGCGTGCCGCAGCCCCCGCAGGTCAGGACGATGGTGTCGTCGTGACGCTCGCCGGTGAGATCGTCGTCCTCCTGGCACGAGGGGCAGGCGACGGTCGGCACGGTTGTCCTCACCTCCGGATGCGAGGACGCCGACGGTAGCGCTGGCGACCCGGGCCCGGCCGTTACGACGCGGGGGTACGGGGACGGGCGGGCGCTCGCGGCACGGGTGCCACCAGCCCGAAGATGCCGATACCGAGGGGCACCACCAGCAGCGCCAGCAGCACCTGCACGTAGCTGCCCGTCAGGTCGCGGCCGAGCGAGAGCGCGAGCGGCCCGAACGCGGTCGAGGCCACGCTGATCGAGGTGACCACGCCGCGGATGGACCCGAGGTTCGGGATGCCGAACAGCTTCGGGAACGACGCTGCCTCGAGGGCGCGGACCGACGCACCCGCGGCGCCGACCATCATCCCGTACAGCCCAGCGGTGATCCCGGGGGAGACGAACGGGACGGCGACCATGGCGCCGCCGAGGAGCAGCATGGAGCTGAGCAGCACCCAGCGAGCCGCGAACCGGTCGACCATCGACCCGACGGCCAGCGTGGCCGTCAGCGCGGCGAAGGTCTGGGGCAGGAAGTTCGCCGCCGCCTCGACCGGGGTGAGGCCCTGCTCGCCGAGCAGGTCGATCTGGTGGAACGCGAGCCCCGTCCCGATCATGCCGGTGGTCGCGACCGCTCCCGCGATCGCCCAGAACATCGGGGTGCGCAGCGCTTCGGAGCGGGTGAAGTTCGGGCCGGTGTAGCCGCGCGGTGCCTCACCAGCAGCGGGCGCCGGTGCGCCATCGACCTGCTGGCCGACGTCGGCAGGTCGATCGATGAGCCCGCGGAACGCGATGGTCGGGATGGTGGTCCACACCAGGACCGCCATCAGCAGCCAGGTGACCCGCCAGCTCGTCACATCGATCGCGAACGCGGCCGCGATCGGGATCAGCGACAGCAGGGCGGAACCGATCGCCGACGTCACGCCGATGGCGAAACCCCGCCGTCGGTCGAACCACGGCGCGACCGACGTGGTCGCGACCAGGCCGAGCCCGCCCTGACCGAACATCCTGATGCCGACGAACCCGAGGGAGAGCGTGACGAGGCCGGTCACCCCGGCCATGGCGGCGAGCACCACGCCGAACGCTCCGCCGACGATCGCCATCGTGAGCCGGGCACCACGGTCGTCGATCAGGCGCCCGAGGTGAGGCATCGCGACGGCGCCGCCGAGGGTGCCGACGAGGTAGGCGATCGAGACCTCCGACCGGGTCAGTTCGAGGGTCGCCATCATGGGGTCGACGAAGACGCTCACGCCGGCGGTCTGGCCGGGACCGCTCATCCCGAGCGCGACAGCGGCCAGCGCGACGATCCGCCAACCGGAGAACTCGGTGGCAGCGCGCGGGGAGATGGGAGCGAGCACGGCGGTGATCCTGGGTGGCGCGGCGAGCGACGACCGCGAGGTGGCCACGACGGTGTGGCAGGTCGGGCCGGAGGGTTCTCGCCAAGGTACCGATGGTCGCGGGCCGGACGGTCGGTCCCGCGACCGCGGCGCGGGCTCCCGTCACCCGATGGTGAGGTCCACCCGTCGGAGCAGCTGCGCGTTGAGCGCGACGACGACCGTCGATGTGCTCATCAGCACGGCACCGACCGCCATCGGGAGCACGAACCCGATCGGCGCGAGCACGCCCGCCGCGAGGGGGATGGCGACGAGGTTGTAGCCGGCAGCCCACCACAGGTTCTGGACCATCTTGCGGTAGCTGGCGGCCGAGAGCCGCCGCACCGCGACCACACCACGGGGGTCGTCGGAGGCCAGGACGATCCCCGCCGACTCGATCGCCACGTCGGTGCCAGCACCGATCGCGATCCCGACGTCGGCGCGGGCGAGTGCCGGCGCGTCGTTCACGCCGTCGCCGACCATCGCCACCGTGAGTCCCCGGGCCTGCAGCTCGGCGACCTTGGCGTCCTTGTCCTCCGGGAGGACCTCGGCGAACACCTCGTCGATGTCGAGCTCGGCGGCCACGGCGTCGGCGACCTGGCGAGCGTCCCCGGTGATCATCACGACCTGGACCCCGGCAGCGTGCAGCTCCTCGACCGCCTGGCGGGAGACCTCGCGGACCTCGTCCTCGAGGCTGAACGCCCCGATGACCTCGCCGTCGCGGACCACGTGCAGCACGGCAGCGCCGCGCTCGATCCACGCCTGCGTGCGCCGGGCGAGATCGTCGGGGACGTCGAGGTCCCGCTCGCGCAGCAGCGCGGGGCCAACGACCGACACGGTCACGCCGTCGACCTCGGCCTCGACGCCGCGTCCGGTCATGGAGCGGAAGCCGTCGGCGACCGGGAGCTCACCGACCTGATCGCGAGCGCGCCCGTGGATCGCCCGCGCGAGCGGGTGCTCGGAGTCCGCCTCGACCGCACCGGCGAACCGGAGCAGATCGTCCTCGGTGACGCCCTCGGCCGCAGCGACGTCGCTGACCACGTGCTCACCACGGGTCAGGGTGCCCGTCTTGTCGAACAGGACCGCGTCGACGGTCCGGATCTTCTCGAGCGCGAGCCGGTCCTTGACCAGCACACCGGACCGGGCGGACTTCGAGGTCGAGATGGCGGTCACGAGCGGGATCGCGAGCCCGAGCGCGTGCGGACAGGCGATGATCAGCACCGTGACCGCGCGGTCGAGCGCGAACGCCGGCTCGCCGAGCAGGACCCACACCAGCGCGGTGATGGCACCCGCGCCGAGCGCCACGTAGAACAACATCGCCGCCGCCCGGTCGGCGAGCACCTGCGTCCGTGATCGCGACGACTGCGCGTCCGCGACCATGCGCTGGATCCCGGCCAGGGTGGTGTTCTCGCCGGTCGCCGTGACCCGCACCCGCAGGCTGGCGTCGGTCGCGACGGTGCCGGCGACGACGCGGTCACCGGTCCCGCGGGCCACCGGCGTCGACTCACCGGTGATCATCGATTCGTCGACGTCCCCGGCGCCGTCCACGACCTCGCCGTCGGCGGGGATCCGGCTGCCCGGGCGCACGAGGACCACGTCGCCCTCGGTCAGTTCGCTCGCAGCGACGGGCTCGACCGTCCCGTCGTCGCGGACGACCTCGGCGTCGTCGGGGAGCAGCTCGGCCAACGCCTCGAGCGCGCCGCGAGCCTGGCCGATGGCGCGCATCTCGACCCAGTGGCCGAGCAGCATCACCGCGATCAGCAGCGACAGCTCCCACCAGACCTCCTGGGAGAACCACCCGAGCGAGGTCGTCATCGAGGCCACGTAGGCCACCGTGATCGCCATCGCGATGAGCAGCATCATCCCGGGCTTGCGGCGACGCGCCTCGTCCACACCACCGGTCAGGAACGGCCAGCCACCGTAGAAGAAGATGATCGAGCCGAGCACCGGACCGATCAGATCGGCGCCCGGGATCTGCGGCGCGGTGTACCCGAGCAGTTCCTGCACGTGGTGCGACCAGATCACGACCGGGATCGCGAGCACCACCGTGAGCCAGAACCGGTCGCGGAACATCGCTGCGTGGTCGCCGTGCCCACCGTGATCGCCGTGCCCACCGTCGTGACCATCGTGGTCGCCGTTGCCACCGCGGTCGTCGTGACCCGCGTGGCGGTCGTGGCTGCTGTGCCCTCCGCGGTGATCCTCAGCGGCCGGATCGTCGTGCGGGGTGTGCGGGTGTGCGGTCGCCATCTCATCTCCGGACCTGAGGCGCGTCACCTCTACAATACTGGTGGGGGGTATCGTGTCAACTCCTGCCCTCGGATCACGGCATCAGGCCCGATGGCCGATCGACACCCGCCGTCGAGGTCAGGCCGGCTGGTGCAGCCCGGCGACCGCGTCGCACACCTCGCCGAGGTTGCCCCGCTTCTCGAAGTAGGCGTCGGCGCCGGCGGCGAGCGCGCGTTGCTCCATGGCCGCGGCGGGGTAGCCGGACAGGACGAAGATGCATCCGGCGGTCCGCCGCTCGCGGATGAGCCCGGCGGCCTGCAACCCGTCGAGCTGTGGCATCGACAGGTCGAGCAGCACGAGGTCGGGACGGTGCTGCTCGCACAGCTGGACCGCCGCCTGGCCGTCGTTGGCCTCGCCGACCACCTCGATGCCGGGCAGCCGCTTCAGCCGCAGCTGCAGCAGCAGTCGCAGGTCGTCGGCATCGTCGGCGATGACCACGCGGAGGGTGCCGTCGGTCGCGCGCGGTACCTCGTCCGCTGGGAGAGGGGACGTCGGCTCGGCGACCGGTGGCGCGTGGCTGGGGCTGGTGCGCACCAGGCTGCCCGGTTCGTCGGGGAGGTCCTCGAGCAGGTCGCTCATGATGGTGCGAGCGGCGGTCAACGTGCGTTCGGCAGCTCGACGTGCCGGCTCGGGGACGGACTCGTCCTCGAGCTCCCACAGGAGCGCGACCAGGCCTTGCACGACGTTGTCGTTGAGTTCGAGCGCCTGGCGTCGGCGCATCTGCGCCTCGGCGACCCGTCGCGCGTCGATCTCGGCCTGCCGGCGCTGCGTCGCGTCACGGACGAAGGCGGCCACCACGCCCGCGTCCTCGCGGTCGAGCGGACTGAGAGCGATGTCGACCGGTACCAACCTGCCATCGGCGCGGCGGGCGTGGAGGTCGGTCCCCGCCGACATCGGTCGCACCGTCGGGTGCTCGGCGTAGCCGGCCCGCAGCTGCGCGTGGCGCCCACGCGTGGGGTCGGGGACCAGATCGTCGACCGACATCCGGGTCATCTCGGACGCGGTGTAACCGAAGAACCGTTCCGCCTGGGGGTTGACCGACGTGATGCCACCCGTGGCGTCGACGACCACGATCGCGTCCGGTGACGACTGGATCAACGTCTCGAAGCGGGAGGCCGCGCGCCTCGCGTTCTCACGCGCGGTGCGTTCCTCGGTGACGTCCCGGCAGACCCCGCGCAGGCGGACCGGACGCCCCGACTCGTCGGAGAGGACCTTGCCGTTGGTCAGCAGGATCCGCACGTCCCCGTCGGCCCGGACGATGCGTTCCTCGGTCTCGAACGGTGCCAGCTCACGGACCGCTCGCTCGTGGACCTGGCGGATCCGGGCGCGGTCGTCGGGGTGGACGCGTTCCATGAACCGGTCGTAGCTCGGGGGGAACTCGCCGGGATCGTGGCCGTAGATCCGGAACAGGGCGTCGGACCAGGTCAGCTGACCGGTGATCATGTCCCAGTCGTACGACCCGAGGCCACCGAGCTGTTCGGTCGCCGCGAGCTGCTGTTCGGCGTGTCGGGCCCGCGTCTCCGCGTCCATGTGGGACGTGGTGGGGGCATCGGCCGAGCCGTCCGCACGCGACGCCGACGTCGGGTCGTCGGGCTCACCTCGGCTCACCAGCTCGTCCTCTGACCACCTGTCCCCGCAGCTGCCACGCGCCGACTCTACTTCGGGGGCGCCTCAGACGCGCGCGCCGTCCTTGCGCTTCGGGGGCTTGAGGCCCTTGGGCTTGCCGTCGTCCTCGTCGGGTCGGGCGTACTTGGCCCGGAGGCGCTCGAAGGTCAGCAGCAGCGGCGAACCGACCAGGAGCGAGGAGTAGGTGCCGACCAGGGTCCCGACGAGCAACGCCAACGCGAAGTCGGTGAGCGTGTCACCACCGAGGAAGAGCAGCGCGAGCAGGATGAACCAGGCACCCATACCGGTGTTGACCGTGCGGGGGAGGGTCTGCAGCGCGGCTTGGTTGGTCACGTCCGCCAGGGGCCGGTCGGGTTCGAGGGCACGTCGTTCCCGGACGCGGTCGAAGATGACGACCGAGTCGTTGATCGAGTACCCGACCACGGTCAGGAGGGCAGCGAGGAACACGCCGTCGAGCTCGCGGCCGAGCCAGACGAAGACGCCGATCACGATCGCGACGTCGTGGAACATGGCGATGACCGACGCGGCGCCGTAGGTCCACCGGAAGCGCACGGCGAGGTAGAGCAGCTGACCGACGAGCGCGAGACCGAGGGCGATCAGGGCGCCGCGTCGCAGCTCGGCGCCGATCGTCGGGCCGATGAACTCCTCGCGGAGGACGTCGAGCTCGCCACCACGCTCCGCCACCGCATCGACGATCGACCGCTGCTCGTCGGCCGTGAGCTCGGTGGTGCGGATCGAGATCTGATCGTCGGCGCTGGACTGCACGATGGCGCGCGGCAGGCCGCGGTCTACCAGCTCGCCACGGAGCTGGTCGACGTCGACCGGGTCCTCGGTGCGGTACTCCAGGAGCTGACCGCCGGTGAACTCGAGGCCGTACTGGACCCCCTGGGTCCCGATACCCACCAGCGACAGCAGCACCGCGCCGGCGGCGATCGACAGCCACAGGCGGGACCGTCCCATCAGGTCGGGCTGGTGCTCATCGAGCCACCGGGCGACGCCCCGCCACGCCGTCAGCCCGAGCAGCTTCTCGTTGCTCCCCAGTCGCTTCGAGCTGACGACCCACTCGATGATGACCCGGACGATGACCAGGGCCGAGAACATCGACACCAGGACACCGAGCGCGAGCGTGATACCGAAGCCCTTGACCGCGCCGGAGGCGGTCGCGAACAGCAGACCGGCGGCGATGAGGGTCGTGACGTTCGAGTCGATGACGGCGCTCAGCGCCTTCTCGAACCCGGTCTTGGTGGCGGTGCGGATGGTCTTGCCGAGCGCCCGTTCCTCCTTGGCGCGCTCGAAGACCAGCACGTTGGCGTCGACCGCCATACCGATCGCGAGCACGAAACCCGCGATACCGGGCAGGGTCAGGACCGCACCGAGCGAACCGAGCAGGGCGTAGGCCAGCAACCCGTAGCTGGCGAGCGCGATGCCGGTGATGAGGCCGAGCAGCCGGTAGGCCGCGATCAGGTAGAGGGTGGTGAGAGCCACACCGATGAGCGCGGCCCACAGGCTCGCCTGGATCGCGTCCTGGCCGAGGGTCGGGCCGACGGTGCGCTGTTCGACGACCTCGACCGGGACCGGGAGCGCACCACCTCGGATGAGGAGGGCGAGCTCGGTGGCGCTGGCTTCGTCGAAGTTGCCGGTGATGGTGGTGCCACCGTCACCGAGCCCCTGCCCGCAGGGGATCTCGACGGCGACCTGGGGTGAGGAGATGACCGCATCGTCGAGCACGATGGCGACGCGGCGCCGGGGGTCACCGGGCGGCTG